>DATCEJ010000414.1:0-2321 GCA_036510135.1 Roseiarcus sp.
CTTGGCGTCGCGGCGGACATGTGGGTGTTCTTGTGGGCCGAAATGGTGAACGTGCTGGCGCTTGCGCTGGTGGTGTTCAAATGGGCGCATGCCGGCCCCCGCCCTTAAGAAGCGCGGACGGCGGCGAGCGACGCTACCACGTCGGCTTGGGGTAGGCGGGCGGATAGGTCACCGGGTTGGCAAAGCACGTCTTCACTTCCTGCTCAAATTTCGTGACGTCGGTGACGCCTTTGTTGGTCACCGTCTCCCGGCAATAGCTTAGAGTCATCGTCCAGCCTGGCGGCCCGCCACCGCCTCTTGCAAGGGCCGGCTGAGCGCCTCCTGGCGCGAACGCGAAGACGAGCATGAGCCGCGGGGCGCTGCCCCAGTTCAGCGCGCGCCCCGCCCGGGGGAGGCCTCCGCCTCA
This sequence comes from Roseiarcus sp., assembly GCA_036510135.1. Classification (GTDB taxonomy): domain Bacteria; phylum Pseudomonadota; class Alphaproteobacteria; order Rhizobiales; family Beijerinckiaceae; genus Roseiarcus. The sequence goes on from DATCEJ010000414.1 coordinate 407, forward strand.
GTCCAGGAGATCCGGCTGCTCCTTGACGATGCGCGCATAGAGAGGCTGAAACTGGAACCAGCCCGAGAACGGGTTTCCGACGATTTTGTAAGCCTGCGCGGCGACTTCCGGCGAAATGAGCTTCAAGGTCTCGCCATTCCTCAGTACGGCCTCGGCCAGGAGTTGCACCTGGCACGAACGCTCCATGGTGATGAACCACCACACCGCCTCGTCGACCGTTCCCCCGACCGTAATCAGGCCGTGGCTCTGCAGGATCGCCGCTTTGCGCTTGCCGATCGCTTCGGCGATCCGCTGGCCTTCGTCGAGCTCGACCGCCACGCCGCCAAAGTCGTCGTAGATCGCATGGTCCTCATAGAACGCGCACACGTCCTGAGTGATCGGCGCGAGCGGGCGCCCGAGCGTCGCGAACGCCCGCCCGTAGGTCGAATGGGAATGAGCGGCGGCGTTGGCGTCGGGCCGGGCGGCATGGACGCGCGAATGGATGACGAAGGCCGCGGTGTTAACCGGATAGTCGCCCTCGACGACATTGCCCTTATGGTCGCAGCGGATCAGGTTCGAGACATTGACTTGGCTAAAATGGACGCCGAACGGATTGACCCAGAAGGTGTCCGTAAACTCGGGGTCGCGCGCCGTGATGTGCCCTGCAACCCCCTCGTCGAAGCCAAACTTAGAGAAGAGACGAAAGCCTGCAGCGAGCCGCTGCTTCCGATGCAGCCGCTCGTCCGCGAAATTGTCGAATTTCGGCGGCGTCGGCAATTTCCCCATCAGCGCGACCGGATCGACCGGCGCGCTGGTCGTCTTAGCCTGAACGTTCATGCATGTTCCTCCATGGGATAGGTTGCTTCTTGGGATCAACCATAAAACCGACCGCCGCGCCCGTCAGCATCAGGCTACCGCTCAGGCGGCCTCACGCCGGGAAATCGGATGCGCCCCCGAAGAGCGCCCTCGATGTACGACAGGACTTGCTCGAGCTCCCCGGCGGCGCGACGCGTATACCGCAGCCTCACGGACTCCGGTTCGCCGAGGATCGCTCTGATCTCGTCGGTCGCGAACTCGCCGGCCTCTGGCTCCAACGAAGAGGCTCGTGAAGACTCTTCCTCACCGGGGGTGAGCCACACCGTCGATGAGTCGTTCTCAGCCCATTGGAGGAGAACACGGCCAAGCGCGTCTTGCGTTTCGGGCGGCAGCCCGCGCAAGATTTCGACGGCTCGCTCGAGAAGCTCGGTCACGGGATCTTGTATAGCACATTCCGCCGGGAACTTGAATGCCCATCGCGAGTCCTGGGTCGCTGCTGGCGTCCGTAACGGCCGTTCACACGGCCGCTGCTGGCGTCAGCAGCGCCGGAACAAATACCAGTTCCACTTATGAAAACGTGTTTTTCTATTTCGGCGATGGTGGACTGGGGCGCTATCAACTAACCAATGTGGCCCCCGACGACGCTCCATGTCGGGCCGGGGTTGGCGAGAACGCCGGATTGGCCGATTGTAGAGCCGTTCATGTCCCAGACGGCGATCGCGCCACTGTTATTCTGCAGCACGAGGTCAGTCTTGCCGTCGCTGTTGAAATCGCCCGTGCCCTCGACATGCCACGCCGAGCCGGGGTTGGCGATCACGCCGGACCGGCTGATCTGATTCTGATTGCCATTGATCTCCCAGACGGCGACACTGCCATTGTTATTTTGCAGCACGATGTCGCTCTTGCCGTCGCCGTAGAGGTCGCCTGTTCCGACGACATGCCACGCTGGGCCAGGATTGGCGACGACGGCGGACTGCCCCATCTGATCGCCGTTCATGTCCCAAATCGCAACCGAACCATTGTTGTTCTGCAGCACGATGTCACTCTTGTTGTCCTGGTTGAAATCGCCCGTGCCCTCGACGTGCCAGCTGGGGCCCGGGTCAGCGACCTCGCCGGACTG
>DATCEJ010000415.1:0-2044 GCA_036510135.1 Roseiarcus sp.
CTGATAGACGAGCGCCGAGGCAGGGGCAGCGGGCAGAACGGCTGCGAGCGCAGAGGCCGCTACTGCCTGGCGCGCCCACTGTGTGGGCAGCCATATAGCCGTGAGAATTTGGGATGAGCGATCTCAAGGCGTTAGGGATTGACCGGTAATTTGAGAAAGTACACGTAATTTGAGAAAGCCGCTAGCCCGCATTTCTCATAGAGGGGAGTCGCTGGGTCACGAGGTGGCGCCGATGTCGTAGTCGCCGCGCTATGGACGAACGCCCCCGTTGCGCCGTGTAGCGCTGCTTGGCTCGGATTGTTTGTGTCTCCGGTGGGCGGTGGGGGTTGCCGCGATTTGTCGGCGTCGCGGCGACGCCTCAGGCGAGGCGGGCTGCGGCCAGGCGCCATTCTTCGGCGTAGGGGCATGCCGAGGCGAGGGCGAACTTGATGCGGCGCGCGCTGACGCGAACGAGGCCTGCGAGCTTGAGGAGCTTGAGCCGGATCGTGCCGCAGGTCGCTTCGGCGAATTGGGTATGGGCTAGGCCGATGCGCCTGAGCGCACAGATGAGAACATAGGCGAAGGAGGCGAACCACAGCCGGAGCTGGTTGGCGCGCATCGTGGCGGCCGAGGTGCGGTCGGCGAACAGGTCGCCCTGGCATTCCTTGATCCGGTTCTCCATGTCGCCGCGGGCGCAGTAGACCTTCTCATAGAGAAAGCGGCCGTTCGTCTCGGCCATGCTCAGCGAGGTGACGATGAAGCGCGGGTTGGCCTCGCCTTGCGTCCATTCCGCCTTGGCGATCACCCGGCGCCGGCGCGACCAGCTGTCGAGCGTCGCATAGCGGAAGTCCTTGAAGCGGCGGGCCGGCTTGCCGGTCGAAGCCGCCTCCGCCTCGGCCTCAAGGAGTTCAGCGGCGATCTCCTCGACCAGCCGTTTGTTGCGCGCGAGGCCGAACACGAAGTCGACCCGGTTCTCCTCGCACCAGGCCATCATCGCCTCGCGCGCGAACCCGGAATCGGCGCGAAGCAGGACGCGCGTTCGCGGCCAACGCGTCCGAACCTGTGCGACGATGCGCGCGACTTCCTCGACCGCCCCGGCGCTGCCGTCGATGTTCGACGGCCTCAGCTTCGCCGCCAGCAAATGGCGGCCGCAGAACACATAGAGCGGCAGGTAGCAGTAGCGATCGTAGTAACCGTGAAAGAACCGGCCTTCCTGATGGCCATGCAACGGGTCGTCGGTCGCATCGAGGTCAAGCACGATCTGCCGGGGCGGCGCGCCATGCGCCTCGAGGAAGAGGTCGACAAACAAGGCTTCGATCGCCATGGGGTCGTGGCTGACTTTGTGATAGCGGGTCGCGGTCTCACGTGACAGTTCGAGCCGGTTGAGCGTCGACTTGCCGGCCGCAGGCGCGCAGTCTTCCCGCCGGGCTTTGAGCTTGCCCGCCAAGACCGCCATCAGCGGGTCGTGGCGAAGCTCATCGTGGTCGTTGAGGTCTTCATAGCCAAGCGCGATGCCGAACATGCGCTGCCCGATGAGCGTCGCGACCGAGTGCTCGACGAGCCTTTGGTCTCGACTGTCGCGGAAACATCGCGAGAGCCGTCGAACCAGATCAAGACTGCGGTCCGCGCCGCCCAGCAGAAGGCCGCCAGCGTCCGACGTCAGCGCGCCGCCATCGAAATCGGCCACCACAGGACGGCCTTCGACCCTTCCAAACGCGCTCGGTTTTGCGCTACACTCCGTCTGCATCGGGCTGCCTCTCCGAATCGGCTCAAGCCATTCTCGCAAAACAGCTTTTGCCTGATTCGGAAGCCCGATGCGCTATGCTGTCTGAGAAATGCGGGCTAGGCGCGCTGTCGCTCATTCTCATGGTCATTGGATGGAGCGGATGGCCGTCCGTCGCGCCGGCGGCTGCGCCCGTGCGTGAACTCGTCGCGCCTCGCCTGCCCGCGCTGCGCTCGCTCTATGTTGTGTATGCCCTCAACGCGGTCGGCTTGCTGCCGCACATGATCTTCCTGGTCGACTTCGTGGCGCGCGGCATGGGCAAGGGCGTGCAAGTGGGCTCAG
>DATCEJ010000416.1:0-2655 GCA_036510135.1 Roseiarcus sp.
TCTGCGGCCGGGACCGAATGATGTTCGTGAGCGATCATCCATCGCCCGTCGACTTTTCTCAAGGCTATTGTCAGACGAAAATCGAGCGCCTCGGGCTTGCCCTCGGGCCCGGGTCCCTCGCAGCGCATGGTCGCAAAAGCGAAGGCGACATCGGCGCCGGCGGTCACGTCCATCTCCTGAATGTCAAAGCGGACCGGGTCGCTACACCAGGAAAAAAAGAGGTCCCAGCTCTTCCTGTAAGCGTCGAGCCCAACGCTTTTGAACGGCGGCGGAACATCGAACATGACGAAATCGGCGGCATGGCTTCGGAGAATTCCAGTGTAGTCCTTCCGCCGCACTGCGTCCGCCCACGCTTCGATCAAATCCCGCACGGCAGCTTCATCATCCGAGATGTTTTGCTTGTCCGCCATTGCCGGTCCCCATTAAGCTCGATTGTTGGCGTGTGGCGGGAGGAGGCCCGATGAAAACTTGTCGGCCCGCCCTGATGTTCGCGGTGTTCATTCTCTTGGCGTCGGAGGTTTTTGGCCCATGCAGAAAGAAGAAGGGATTGTCAAAATTCCGAGCCGTCACTCCGTGGACGAGACGGTCGACAAGCTCAAGACCATTCTCAAATCGAAAGGCGTGACGCTGTTCGCGCTGGTCGATCACAGCGGCGAAGCTGAAAAGGTGGGGTTGACGATGCCGCCGACCAAGCTCCTGATCTTCGGCAATCCGAAGGGCGGCACGCCGCTGATGCTAGCGGCGCCGAGCGCAGCCATCGACCTGCCGCTGAAAATTCTGGTTGCGGAAGATTCGCAAGGGAAGGTGTGGATCTCTTACAACCGCCCGGACTATCTGAAAGAGCGACACGGCTTGCCGGACAATCTTCTGCAAAACATCGCGGTCGTGCAAGCGTTGGCGGCCGCCGCTGGAGAGTAGCTCGGCGAATTGCATGCGCTTCGCCGTTCGCCGCGTCGCGGTCAGGTGCTATCGTCGCGCGTCAGCGAATCAGGTCACTCGCGTGTGCTGCCTGAGGCTCATCAAGCGCGCATGCGGGAGGTCGATACAGGAAGGCGTGCTACGGCATGACGGCCGAAAAACTCCCACGTTTCGACATCGCGGCTCTAAAGCGGCTCGCCGGAAACGCCTTCGTCCGCGGCGAGGCGTACCATCGGGAAGGACGCGTCGAGATCCTCGCCATCGAACCCAGGCGGGTGCTGGCGCAAGTCGCCGGAACGGAGGATTACCGCGTCAATCTTCTCGGCAAGGGCGAGACGATCAAGGGCGAGTGCGACTGTCCCGCCTTCGACGATTATGGCTTCTGCAAGCACATGGTGGCGACCGCGATCGCCGCGAACGAGATCGATTCCGGGCCTGAGCCAGTCGGCGCCGGCGCGCTTGCGCGCATCCGCGCCCACCTCGCGGATAAGCCGAACGGAGTTCTGGTCGCGATGATCGTCGAGCTTGCCGAGCGCGATCGGGCTCTGTTCCGCAAGCTGGAGATTGCCTCGGCCGCCGAGGGCGCCGACGACAAGACGCTGGCCGCGCGCCTCGGCAAGGCGATCGACCGGGCGACAGCCACGCGCGGCTATGTCGAATATGGGGAGGCCGGCGGCTGGGCGGCGGGCGTCGAAGAGGCGCTCGACGTCCTCGGCGCTTTGGACTCGAGGCACGACCGCATCGTCCTCACGCTGGCGGAGCATGCGATCGACCGGATCGAGAGCGCGATCGAATCCATCGACGATTCCAATGGCGAATGCACCGTCCTGCTCGAGCGCGCGCGGGACATCCATATCCGCGCCGCCCGCGGCGCCCGGCCGGCGCCCATAGCGCTCGCCCGCGCCCTCTTTGAGCGCGAGACCGGAGACGGCTACGGAACGTTTGAGGGCGCGGCCTGGCTTTATGCCGAAATTCTCGGCGAGGCCGGATTGGCCGAATATCGCAGGCTCGCGACCGAAGCGTGGGAGAAGCTGCCGCCGCTGACCGGACGGGGCCGAGAGAAGGCTGAAGGCGACTATTTTGGTCTCTCGGGAATTCTCGACAGCTTCGCCGAGCGCGACGGCGATGTCGAGGCGCGCATCGCGCTCCGCGCCAAGGACCTGTCGTCGCCCTGGAAATACCTTGAACTCGCCGAGTTCTGCCTCGGGCATGAGGGCGCGAACGAAGCGCTGCGCTGGGCTGAGGAGGGGCTCTGGACGTTCGAGGACGCTCCGTCGGACGCGCGCCTCGTGCTCTTCGCCGCCAACCTTCTCATGAAGGCGGATCGCCGAGGCGAAGCCGAAGCCGTTCTCAAGCGCGCTTTTGAGCGTGCGCCAGACTTCAATGTCTACCTGCGCTGGCGCGAGGCAGGCGGCGAGGCGGCGTTCGACCAGGCGCTCGCGCTGGTCGAACGCCGGGCGGCGGCCGAGACCGGGGTCTTCTTCGGCCATCCCGCGGATCTTGGCGTCAAAATTCTGATGCACGAGGGTCGGTTCGAAACGGCCTGGACGATGACGCGAAAATACCGCGTCTCGCGGACCGTAAAAGAAGGCCTCGCGCGCGAAAGCGACGCGGGCCATCCGCGCGAGGCTCTGGAGGTCTATGCGCGGCGTGTCGACGAGCTCGCGAACGAGGGCGGCAATCACGCTTACGAGGAGGCCGCCGGCCTCATCGCCCGCATGGGCCGCCTGCGTGACG
>DATCEJ010000417.1:0-5328 GCA_036510135.1 Roseiarcus sp.
CCAAGAACACCCAAAGAACATCTAGGGTTCCCATGGCATATTCGTCCAGCGCGCGGTAGCAGGCTGAACGATCGGCAAGGTTGGTGACGACAAACTGGTCAGTCGGGCCGCGCTTTTGCAGACCGACGCAGAGAACAAGACGATACACTCAATTGGGGGCTGAGTAAAACTGTCACCGTAACTTGAGTAAACTGTCACCGTAATTCCGGCCGACGCGTTCGGTGGCGCGCCAACTACAACATCCGCAACGTCAACGGGCGTCAGGCCAACGGTGGTTCACTTTCGAACTGACCCAGCGCGCTTGCAAATGCATAGAGGGCCTTTCTTCTAAATATTGCCCACGTCATATATATAATATCTGAGGCTGTGAACGCGATTTCTAGAATATAATCACCGTTCAAACTGACACGAACTTTCTTGTAGAGGCAAATTTGAACGACTTCATTGTCGTTATTTTCGGATTTCCAGAGCTCTTCATTTTCAACTGGGTAGAACCGTGCCGCCTCGGCGTCGGTAACCTTTATCTCACTTAAATCTTTGGACATCAAATTCCGCCAACCAAGATCACGTCCCCAACCACGAAGCCTTACTTGCATCGTCAGCTCCTGTTTTGCCTAGGTTAATTATCCCAGAAGCGCCGCTCCGGGTGGCGCGGCTTTGTCATATCAATCTAGGAGCCGTGCGTCGCCAAACCGCTAATTCCAGTTGTTGATCTGGACGATCGCCGGCGTCAGAATCGCGGCGAAGAGTCCCGGCAGAAAAAAGAGGATCATCGGCACCGTCAGAACCGGCGGCAGCGCCGCGGCTTTCTTCTCAGCCAAAGACATTCGGTGATCGCGGCTTTCCTGGCTGAGAACCCGAAGCGCGACGCCGAGCGGCGTGCCGTAACGCTCGGACTGCGACAGCACGGTGGTAAGCGAACGAACGGACTCCAATCCGGTCCTTAAGCCCAGATTCTCGAACGCGGTCCGCCGCTCGGCCAGGTAGGACATTTCCGCGGCCAAGATCCCCATCTCCTCCGCCATTGAGACGCTCTCCATGCCGATCTCCTGACTGACCTTGCGCACCGCATGTTCGATCGAAATTCCCGATTCAGCGCAAATCAAGAGGAGATCCAGGGTGTTTGGAAATGCCCGCTCGAGTTCCTTCTGCCGCTTGCTGGTCTTGTTCCTCAAGAACAGCTCGGGGGCCTTGATGCCCAGGTAAGTGGCTGCGATCGCAATGCCGATCTTGATCATCGCGGGGTGGTCCCATTTGATGATCAGAAACAGGTACACCATGGCGGCGACGAAGAAGGCGATCGGCGCCACGAGGCGAAAGGAGAGAAAGGCATATTCTGCCCCTGCGCCGCGATATCCGGCCATGGCCAATTGAACTTTTGCCTTTTCGGTGCTGAGCCAACTCGACAGATTGAGTGTTTCGACCAACTGCTTGACGAGACCGCTCGGCTTCACCCTCAACGTGCCTTTGCTCTGGGACGCGACCATCCGTTCGCGTTCACGGGCTCGGATCCGCTCCCTCTCTGTGCTGACCGCCTTGATCCGGCGTGACAAGGTGTCCGGCTGGAGCCAAGGCATCGCAGCCGTGAGAACGGTCGCGGCCGAGCCGATCGCCGCGAACAGCATCGCCAGGAAGTGGGCGTCGGAGAATTTAGCGATGATTTGGTCAAGCATGGGCAGGCTCGATTCAGAAGTCGAATGAGATCATCTTCTTCATCATTGCGATTCCAATCCCCATCCAAAAAATCGCAATCACGGAGATCATTTTTCCATGACTCGTCGTCCACAACAGGGAAACGTATTTGGGAGAGGAAACGTAAAGCGCGCCGACGACGAGAAACGGCACCGCGCCGATAATCGCCGCCGAAGCTTTCGCTTCCATCGACATGGCGGTGATCTTTTGCTTCATCTTTTTACGTTCACGCAACACACGCGAAAGATTGCCCAAGGCCTCTGAGAGGTTGCCGCCCGCCTTGCTCTGGATGGAGATGACAATCGAGAAGAAATTGGTTTCGGCGATCGGAACCCGTTGCGCCATCCGCTCGATGCCTTCCGGCAGGGTCATTCCGATCGAGAGCGCCTCGACAATTTTTCGAAACTCCGACTTCACCGGCTCGGGGCTTTCGGTCGCGGCGATCCGGATCGTATCGCCAAGCGGAAGGCCGGACTTGATGCCCCGCACGATGATGTCGATGGCGGTCGGAAAGTTGGAGATGAACTTGTTGAGGCGCCGAATGCGCAAGCGCGCCAGCGTGAGCTGCGGCAACCCGACCGTGGCGGTTACGACAACGAGAAGGGTGAGCAACAGACTTCTCGACTGGAGATAGGTCAGGGCGCCACAAACGAGGCCCACGACAACGCTTCCGATCCAATATTGCTGTTTGGTGATCGAGAGCCCGGCCTGTTCGATTTTTGTCGCCAGACTGACGCGCCGCCGCTTCCCTTTCAGTTCATTGTCGCGGACGCCGTCGGCGATCTGCTTCTTGCGCGTCGCCCGATCGACGCCCGCCGCGACGCTCGCCTTGGCGTCGGTTTTCGTGACCGCGGCGCGCCGCTTGTCAGCTCTCGAGTCCTCGCCAACAAAGGCAAACGCCAAACCGCCCAATCCAAGCGCCAGACAGGCTGCGATCGCTAACGGATTGATCATGCTGGCTTCCCTCCGTTCATGCTAGGCTGCGCTGACTTCCGAGATGTCGAGCGCCGCCGCCAGACGCTTTTCTTCTCCGAACATGCGCGCGCGGTCCCAGAATTTCGGTCGCCCGATTCCGGTCGAGCGATGGCGCCCTATGAGCTTTCCCTGCGCGTCCTCTCCCAGAATTTCATAGACGAACAGGTCTTGCGTGATCACGACGTCGCCTTCCATGCCGAGAACTTCGGTGATGTGCGTGATCCGGCGCGATCCATCACGAAGGCGAGAAGCCTGAACGATTACATCGATCGAGGACGTCATCATTTCGCGGATCGTCTTCATCGGCAGCGCATAGCCGCCCATCGTAATCATGGACTCAACACGGCTGAGCGCCTCACGCGGCGAGTTCGCATGCAGCGTGCCCATCGACCCATCGTGGCCGGTGTTCATGGCTTGCAAAAGATCGAATGCTTCGGGTCCGCGCACTTCGCCAACGACGATGCGTTCCGGCCGCATGCGCAGGCAGTTCTTGACCAGGTCGCGCATCGTGATCTGACCTACGCCTTCGAGGTTCGCCGGGCGCGTCTCGAGGCGCACCACATGGGGCTGCTGGAGCTGAAGCTCCGCCGCATCCTCGCAGGTGATGATCCGCTCATCCGCGTCGATGTAGTTCGTCAGGCAGTTCAGGAGGGTCGTCTTGCCCGAGCCCGTGCCGCCGGAAATGACCACGTTGCAACGGACGCGGCCGATGATCTGGAGAATTTCCGCGCCGGCCTGAGAGATCGAGCCGAACTTGACCAACTGATCGAGCGTCAGTTTGTCCTTCCTGAACTTGCGGATGGTCAGCGCCGCGCCGTCGATCGCGAGCGGTGGCGCAATAACATTGACGCGCGAGCCGTCGAGCAGGCGCGCGTCGCAAATCGGCGAGGATTCGTCGACCCGGCGTCCGACCTGGCTGACGATCCGCTGACAGATGTTCATCAACTGGGAAGCGTCCCGGAAACGAACATTGGTGAGTTGGATCTTGCCGCCAACCTCAATGAAGCATCGCGTCGGTCCGTTGACCATGATGTCGGCAATGTCGTCGCGGGCCAGCAGCGGCTCAAGCGGGCCGAATCCGAGGACGTCATTGCAAATGTCATCGAGCAGATCTTCCTGTTCCGCGATCGACAGCACCAGATTCTTGATGGTGACGATCTCGTGGACGATGTCCCGGATTTCCTCGCGCGCGCTTTCGGGGTCGAGCTTGGACAACGCCGCAAGATCGATTGCCTCGATCAAGGCGCCGAAGATCATCGATTTGGTCTGAAAATAGGACTCCGATCGCCGTTCGGTTTGAGCCGGCGCGGTGTGAGCGGCGGCTGGCTTGGGCGATTCGGCCACCACGCTTATCGACCCGACGCGCGACACGGCGCCCTGGGGGCTGACGCTCCCGCTACGCTTGCCGAACATCGCTCAGGATCCTTTGCGCTTGTGCGAGCGCTCAGCCGGGATGGCGCGATGCGTGGGCAAGCCGGTCATTTCTTCCTGCGCCCGAGCCTGGCCATGAGCGGCTCAAGAACGCCTCTTTTGGGCTTGCGCGTCTCGGCTCGGCCGGCGAGCGTGGAGGCAAGATCGACGAAGACCTGCGCGGTTTTGCCGTTTGGTTCGATCTCCGCAATCATTTGCCCATTGTTGGCCGCAGCGCCGAACAGCTTCGCGTCGTGGGATATGATCGCGGTCGGATCGGTTTCCACCGCCTTGGCGAATTCTGCGGCGGCAATCTCCGGCCGCTTGAGCATGCCCACGCCGTTCAGGACCAGCCGCGACGGCGCGTCGTTGAGGCGGGCGCCCTTCACGTTGTCGATCAGATTTTTGGTGTTGCGAAGATTCGCGAGATCGGGGCTCGCGACGACGATGACCTCATCGGCGGAAACGAGAATCCGTCGGGCCCAGCCCGACCACAAATGCGGCACGTCGACGACGATCCAGGGCGTGGAGGCGCGCATGGCGTCGATGAGCGAGTCGAAAGAAGCCTCGCTGAAGTCGAGGACGCGATCGAGCGTGGCGGGCGCCGCCAGGAGACTGAGTTTCTCGCCGCACTTGGAGAGCAGACGCTCCACCAGCACGGCGTCGACCCGATCGGGGGCGAATACCGCCTCCGCAACGCCTTGGGGCGGATCCTGATTGTAGTCGAGCCCAGCTGTCCCAAAGGCAAGATCGAAATCGGCGATGATCGTCGCCATTTCCGTAACAGAGGCCAGACTCCACGCCAGATTGTGAGCGACGGTCGACGATCCGACTCCACCCTTGGCGCCGACGACCGCGATCACCCGCCCAAGAGGCTTGGCGCCAGGCACGGCGAAGAGCTGGGATATCGCCTGGATGAAGTCGACGACGCCGAACGGCGCCACCAAATATTCGCTCACCCCCCGCGCCATCAACTGCCGGTAGAGAGCGATGTCGTTGTGCTTGCCGAGAACGACGACCTTGGTCCCCGCGTCACAATATTCAGCGAGCTCTTCGAGCTGCGCGAGCAGCACATCCCGGCCGGCAGGGGCCTCGAGCACGACGACATTAGGCGTCGGCGCGCTCTTGTAGGCCTCAAGCGCGGCGGCGGCGCCGCCCATGTTCTGCTTGACATGCGCCTTGGCCATTCGGCGATCGGAGATCGCGGCGGCGACGACGGCGGCGATATCCGGCGATTCGCAGAACGCCTGG
>DATCEJ010000418.1:0-7290 GCA_036510135.1 Roseiarcus sp.
CGGATAGCCTCGACGCATTCGCGCGACGAGAGTCCGGTGGAGACGATGTCCTCGACCATGGCCACGCGTGCGCCGGGCGTCAGATGGAAGCCGCGGCGAAACCGCAGCGCGCCGCCCTCGCGCTCGACATAGATCGCCGGCACGCCGAGCTGTCGGGCCGTCTCGTAGCCCGGGATGATGCCGCCGACGGCCGGCGAGACGCACACATCCACTTCGCCGACCTTGGCCCGGATCTCGGCCGCCAGGGCTTTGCACAGCCGCTCGCACCGGTCCGGAAGCATGAACACTAGGTTCTTCTGCAGGAAGACGCCGGAGTGAAGTCCCGACGAGAGGATGAAATGGCCTTCGCGCAGGGCCCCGGCCTGGCGGAATTCCTCGAGCACTTCGTCGTTGGTCATGGCGGGTGAATAGCTCACGCGCGCCGGGTTAGGAAACGGCTGAGATCAGTTGGATATCGGCGGTGTGGCCGACGGACCTGGCCAATCGAGCGTCGCCGGTGATCAGGGTGGCGCCGAGTGCTTCAGCCAGGGCGACATAGGCCGCGTCGTAGGCGCTGAGATTGTTGCGCAGATCCCACATTCGTTTCAGCAGCGGTCGGTGCCCGTAGCGCTTGATCGGCAGGTCCGAAAGGTTGGCGAGCGCGCCCGCGCCGCGGGCGGCGTCGAGCAGGCCTCGGTCGACGATAAGCCGGATCGCCTGGGCGACCTCCACATCGAGGACATGGGGCGCATGAATCGAGCGCCCGGAGGCGAAAACCCAGACGTCAATCGCCGGCGCCGCCGGTGTGCGCAGAACGAGCTCGACCGCCGCCGAGGCGTCGAGCACGATCATCGTCGGTTGCGCTCTTTCCTGATGATGTCCGCCGGCGATTCATCCACGATCACCGGCGGAAGGCGGCTCAAGCGGTCACGCATCTCCTCCAGTGTCGGTCGGCTTGCAATCTCGCTAACTTCAGCAAGCAGGTAGTCGGAGAGAGACATGCCGGCGCGCGCCGCTCGCGCTTTGATTTCGCGATGCAACGGCTCGGGCACGTTGCGAATCTGGATCATCGTGGACATGTCCGACACATGTGAGCATGTGCGCCACATGTCAAGCCATGACGACCTACCCCTGTGCGCGGTCCACGGTCTCCACGCTCGGGCAGGCGCGCAGCGCCGCGGCGATATGGGTCAGGTGCTTGGCGTCCTTTACCTCCACGTCGAAATCGACGTCGAAGAAGTTGGAATGCCGGTGGCGCAGGTTGACGCCGATGATGTTGCCGCCAGCCTCGCCGATGATCGTGCAGATCTGGCCCATGACGCCCGGCGCGTCGCGAACAGTCGCGCGAAGGTGGGCGTCGGAGAGCGTGTTGCGCTCGGCCTCGGGCGTCCATTGCAGGTCGCGCCACAACTCCTCGCGATCCTCGTAGGTGGCCAAGACCGCGCAATCGATGGTGTGCACGGCGACGCCCTTGTCCTTTTCGACGATGCCGACGATGCGGTCGCCTGGCATGGGGTCGCAGCAGGGCATGAAATGCAGTTGCGCGCCCGGCGACAGCCCCCCGCCCTGGACATAGAAATGGGCCGCGCCATCTTCGATGCGGCGTCGGGCCGACGCGGCCTCGCGCTCGGTATCCTTCAGGCCTGGGAACACCGCTTCGAGAACCTGGGTCGGGGTGATGCGACCGCGGCCAACGGCGTCCATCAGCTCGCCCTCGTTGGCGGCGGCGAAGCGGTCGAGCGCCGGGCGTAGCGACACCTCGGCCAGCGCCTTGCCGGCGCGGGCGAAACCCTGATCGAGGGTGGCGCGGCCCAGCCGCTGAAACTCTTCCTTCTCGGTGTGGCGAATGAGCCTGCGGATAGCCGAGCGCGCCCGCCCGCTCACCGTGAGGCCGCGCCAATCCGGCGGCGGGGCGGCCTTCGGTCCGCGCACCACCTCGATGACATCGCCGTTCTGTAGCGCGGTGCGCAGAGGGCGCAGCTCGCCGTTGACCTTCACGCCTATGCAGGTGTCGCCGACGTCGCTGTGCACGGCGTAGGCGAAATCGAGCGGCATGGCCCCCGCTGGCAGGCTGATCAGCTTGCCCTTGGGAGTAAACACGAACACCTGATCGAGGAACATCTCCATCTTGGCGTGTTCGAGAAGATCCTCGGCGTCGCCGCCCTGGTCGAGCACCTGGACGAGCTGACGCAGATTTTCCAGCGGATCGGACCCGCCCGCTTCGGCCGCGGCCTCGGGGTCGAAGCCATAGCTCTCGTTCTTGTAGCGCCAGTGCGCCGCCACGCCCCGCTCGGCGATCAGATCCATGATCTCAGTGCGGATCTGCATCTCGATGCGCGCCGCGCGCGGTCCGACCACGGTGGTGTGGATCGAGCGATAGTTGTTGCGCTTGGGCGTGGAGATGAAATCCTTGAACCGGTCTGGCACCATCGACCAGGCTCGGTGGATGACGCCGAGCGCGCGATAGCAATCTTCCTCCGAATCCACGATCACCCGGAAGGCGTAGATGTCGGAGAGCTGAGCAAAGCCGAGCGATTTGCGCTGCAGCTTGCGCCAGATCGAGAACGCGTTCTTTTCCCGCCCGATAACCCGCGCGGGGATGCCAGCGTCGTGGAGCTGGGTGACGATCTCCTCGCTGACCAGGGCGACGGATTTCCCCTGCCGCGCCCGCAGGGCGTCGAGCCGGCGAATAATGGCGTCGCGCGCCACTGGATTGAGGTGGCTGAACGCCAGCTCCTCCAGCTCCGAACAGATCCGGTGGCAGCCGATCGAGCGCGCCAGCGGCGCGTAGATATCCAGCGTCTCGCGGGCGATGCGCTCGCGCTTGGCGGCGTTGGTGATGAAGTTAAGCGTGCGCATGTTGTGCAGCCGGTCGGCCAGCTTGACCAGCAGCACGCGCACGTCCTTGGAGACGGCCAGGATGAACTTGCGCAGGTTTTCGGCCTGACGCTTGTGGTCAGCCGTCGCCTCCAGGCGGGAAAGCTTGGTCACCCCTTCGACGAGTTCGCCGATTTCATGGCCGAAGAGACGGTCGATGTCGGCCTTCTGGGCTTCGGTGTCCTCAATGACGTCGTGCAGCAAGGCGGTGACGATGGTCGCCGTGTCCAGCTTGTAGTCGGTGAGGATGCCGGCGACTTCGATCGGATGGGCGAAATAAGGATCGCCCGAGGCGCGGATCTGCGAACCGTGCATCCGCATTGCATAGACATAGGCGCGGTTCAGCAACGCCTCGTCGGCGCTCGGGTCGTAGGCGCGCACGCGCTCGATGAGTTCGTATTGGCGCAGAAATTTGCGCGGCTCGCCCTTGGCCGGGCGTGGCGGGGGCAAGGCGGAAGGGGCGACGGAAGGCGGCGCCGCCTGAGGTGTCAGAGTCTCTGCGTTTTCGAGACTCAGTAGCGTTCCTCCTGACCGCCATCGCGGTCGCTTTGCAGCGCACGGACCAGTTCCTGCTCGCTCATCCGCGAGTGACTGGGATCGGCCAGCAGGGCCAGGGTCTCGGCCTCTTCCTCGGCTTCCGAGTGCTCGTCGACGCGCTGCAGGCTGGTGATCACCGTCTCGCGCAGTTCATCGGGATTGACCATGTCGTCGGCGATCTCGCGCAGGGCGACGACGGGATTCTTGTCGTTGTCGCGATCGATCAGCAGCGGGCCGCCGGCGGCGATGGCGCGCGCGCGATTGGCCGCCAGCAGAATGAGGTTGAAGCGGTTGGGGACGCGGGTAACGCAGTCTTCGACGGTGACGCGGGCCATGTAGTCTCACGGATTGTTGGGAGGTCTGGCGTCCTAGATAGCGTTTCGAGGCCTTTTGTGCAACGCCGCACAGGCCGCCCCGACCGGTCGGGCGTCGGCGCCGACGCTCGCGCTCAGCGCCAGAGCCGCCGCCGTCTCGCCGCTCACGGGGTGGCGCCACTCCGGCGCGATCTCCGCCAGGGGACCCATGACAAAGCGTCTCTCATGGGCGCGCGGATGCGGGAGCGTCAGTCGGGCATCGTCGATGATCGCGCGGCCGTGGGCGACGAGATCCAGATCAAGCGTGCGAGGCGCGTTGGCTTCGCCGCGCGTGCGGCCAAATTCCCGCTCGATGGTTTCGAGGCGCGCCAGCACCTCGCGCGGCTCGACCTCTGTCCCGATCAGGACGACGCCGTTGAGATATTCGGGATCGGCGCCACTGGGCCACGCCGCGGATCGCCACCACGAAGAGCGCGCGACCACGGCGAAATCCAGGCCCGTCATGCGCGCCAGCGCGCTTTCCAGGAGGGCCTCGCACGAACCATGGTCGCCCGCTAGGTTCGAGCCGAGCGCGACGACGACGGCCGCGTCCAAAACCCGCTGGTCTCCGAACTGTCTCAAGGACTTAAGCCTTTGCGCGCCGATCCGATCCGCCCGATCATATCCGCTTCTTCGTCGAACGCCGCCGAGCCGCCGCGCGATTGCCCGCTTTGCCCAAGGCTGGTCGAATATCGAGCGGTCAATCGCGCGGGGCATCCAGACTGGTTCAACGGCCCCGCCCCTTCCTTCGGCGATCCGGGCGCGCGCCTTCTCGTCGTCGGCCTGGCGCCGGGGCGGATGGGGGCGAACCGCACCGGGCGTCCGTTCACCGGCGATTTCGCCGGGGTCCTACTTTACGAAACGCTGATCAAGACCGGGTTCGCCTCCGGTCGCTATGGCGCCGATCCGGTGGACGGCCTCGAACTCATCGATTGCATGATTACCAACGCGGTTCGTTGCGCCCCACCCGCCAACAAGACGACCCCGGCCGAGGAAGCCACCTGCCGGCCGTTCCTGGCGGCGCGAATGGCCACCCTGCCGCGACTGACGGTGATCGTAACCCTGGGCGAGGTCGCCCGGCGAAACGTCGCTCGGGCGCTCGGCGAAAGGGCCGGCCCGTCACGCGGCCATGGCGCTGAGTCCGTGATCGGACGATATCGCCTGATCGGCAGCTACCACTGCTCCCGGCTCAACACCAACACCGGGCGGCTGACGTCGGCAATGTTCGAAGCGATCTTCGAGCGGGCTCGCGGACTGCTCTCGCCTCAGTAAGCCATCGGGTGAAACACCAGGACGAGGGGCGTCCGCAGCAGGATTGCCAAGTCCAGCCAGAACGACCAGCGGCGGATATATTCGAGGTCCTTGTCCACCCTGGCCGCCATGTCGCCTGGCTGGGGCGTACGGCCGCGGAATCCCGACACCTGCGCCAGGCCGCTCAGGCCGGGCTTGGTGAGAAAGCGCGCGTTGTAGTTCGGTATCAGCCCGGCATAGTGGACGTCGTGGACGACGGCGTGGGGGCGAGGACCGACGAGCGACATCTCTCCATGCAGCACGTTCCAAAGTTGCGGCAGCTCGTCGATGCTGGTCCGGCGGAGGAACCGTCCCACCGGGGTTACGCGCGCGTCGTTGCGAACCGCCTGCACGACGTCGCAGCGGTCTTCGCAAATCCGCATCGTGCGGAATTTGTAGATCACGAATGTTTTACCAAGCAGACCGGTGCGTTCCTGCCGGAATATCGGCCACCCACCGCTCTCCGCCCACAGCAACGCTCCGACGAGGAGAAACAAAGGCGACAGGATCACCATTCCGAACATTGCGCCAACGACGTCCAAAGCACGTTTTGCGGGGTTGCTCGTCAGCCGTTCCATACCCTTCTCAAGGGTCGCGTCGGCCGTCGGGGCCGGATAGTCGGACGCATCGTCGATAAAGCTCAGTGGCTTGTGGGCGGTCAAAACGGGTTCTCCGGCGTCACCGGTCCCTCGCCGACCTCATTCGAACGGTTACGACTCAAAGCCCTAGCTCCCCGTCGCCCGCCTGCAGCCCTATACCAAACTCACCCTGATGGCTGGCACCATTTGACCGAGCGCCGCGACGAGTCAAGCCAGTGACGCAAGGGAAGACGTTGAGACCATTCGTCACGGCGCGTTAAAAGTGAGGCTTCCGCCGTCAATCGGAGGTCATCGATCGCGGACCGCGCGGTCCGCGCGGTCCGCGCCAGCGTAGTAGTCCTCGTACCATTCGCAGAAGGCGCGGACGCCGTCCCTGAGCGTTGTCGCCGGCCGATAGCTGGTAAGGGTCTCCAGCAAGGCCGCATCGGCGAAGGTGCGCCGCACGTCGCCCGGTTGCATCGGGAGGAAGTTGAGCTTCGCCTTGCGTCCCAACGCCCGCTCGGTCTCGGCGATGAAGTCCATCAGCTTGACCGGGGCGCCTCCGCCGATGTTGACCACGCGCCACGGCGCGGTCGGACTAAGAGAATCGTGGCTCACCGGCGCGCCGAGCGCCGGGGGTTTGTCGATCAGACGCCGGACGGCCTCGACCAAGTCGTCGATGTAGGTGAAGTCCCGCTCCATCTCGCCATGGTTGTAGACGTCGATCGTCTCGCTGCGCTTTATTCCGTGCACGAACTTGAACAGCGCCATGTCCGGCCGTCCCCATGGGCCATAGACGGTGAAGAACCGGAACGCCGTCGTCGGAATCCCCCACAGGTGACTGTAGCTGTGCGACAGCAGTTCGGCCGCGCCTTTGGTGGCGGCGTAGAGCGAAAGCGGATGGGCGATGCGATCGGTCTCGGCAAAGGGCGTCGCCTCTCTGTCGCCGTACACGGAGGACGTCGAGGCGATGAGCAGATGCCGCAAGTTCAACGCTCGCGCCGTCTCCAGCACGTTGAACGTACCGACGATGTTGCTCTCAATATAGGCGCGTGGATTTTCAACGCTGTAACGGACCCCCGCCTGGGCAGCGAGGTGGACAATGACCTCAGGCTCAAAGTCTTCCGCGACGCGCGCCAGCACCGCCGCGTCCTCCAGCATCAAGACGGCCTCGGAAAAACCAGGGAGCGTCTTCAGGAGGGCGTGGCGATCGCGTTTTAGAGTCACATCGTAGTAGGGCGTGAAGCCGTCGACGCCGACGACCTCGTGTCCTTCGCCGAGCAGCCGGCGCGCCAGATGAAAGCCGATGAAGCCGGCGCTCCCGGTGATCAAAAATCGCATCATCCGAGTCTGCCGGCAACGCGGCCACGCATCAAGGTCTGCCGGAACGAGCCGTCATTTCAGTTTGCGCGCGCCGCCAGCCACGCCTGGAACATCAGCACCGACCAGATCGGCGGCCCGAGCCCGCTGTCGCCGGCTTCCAGGCCGCGCCAGGCGGCAGTCACCTTCTCCGGGTCAAGCACGCCTTGGCGGCGAATCAGCGCCGGATCGAGAAGATCGAGCGCCCAGGGGCGCAAACCGTCGGTGAGCCAGCCATGCAGGGGCACGGTGAAGCCGAGCTTCGGCCGCTCGGTGAGCGCGGGCGGCACGTAGCGCTCAAGGAGTCGCCGGACCAG
>DATCEJ010000419.1:0-5304 GCA_036510135.1 Roseiarcus sp.
GAAAGCGCAGGCGAAGAAGGCGAGAGTCGCCAGCGCCATTGAGGCTCTTAGGACTGGCACGACCGGCGCGCGCGCCGACATCGGACGTCCGAGAAGCGCGCCGGCGAGATAACCCGCAAGGTTGGCCGCGCCAAGATAGGCGGCGGTCGCGGGCGCAAACCAGTGGGCGCCGACGATGGCCGGCAGGAGTGGAGAATAGGCGAAACGGGCAAGACCGATTCCGATCAGGCTCGCGCAAAACGCGCACAGAACCCCGCGCCACACGGGGAGGCGGCGACGGTAGGATAGCGGCTCCTCTGCGGCCGGCGCGCTCACGGTCATCACTCTAGCGTTCTGTTCGCGCGCAGCGAACTGACCAGATTCGGCCCCCCGGCCCCCCGGCCGCCGTAGCCGAACGATTAGCCCTTAGGGCCATCGATAAATAGGGCGCCGGATTGTGGATGATTTGCTATTCTAGCTCAGCCGCTGATCGAACGCGCACCGAGGTCGGCAAATCGTTCTGGGATATTGTAAAGACCGACGCGCATCACGTCCCCGGCGCCTGACCGACGCCGGCTTGCCCATCTACCCGCTTGACCGATCATCACCAAACGGAAAGTTTGAAAGGATAGAATTTTGACCGACGCTCTGACCCACGGCGTGCACCACGTCGGTCTCGCCGTTCGCGACCTCGACGAGGCGGCGAGCTTCTTCTGCGGCGCCCTGGGCTTCAAGGAAGTCGCCCGCAACGACGCGTACCCAGCCGTGTTCGTCTCCGATGGCGCGGTCACTCTCACCATTTGGCGCGTCACTGATCCTCAAAACGCGGTCGCCTTCAACCGCAAGACCAATATCGGCCTTCATCACCTCGCACTCGCGGTCGCGGATGAGGCGGCGCTGGCTGCGGTCTACGAGCGCGTTTGCAACCATCCCGGCGTCGTGCTCGAGTTCACGCCGGAGCCTGTCCGCCCGGGCTCCACCACCCATCATTTCATCTGCGCCATACCTGGCGGCATCCGGATCGAATTCGCGACGCGCGCGAACTGACGGTTAACGATGGGCGCCAAGCGTCACGACTTTCGAGATCATGAGTAATCGGCGAAGCGCTGTCAGGCGCGCCACGCGTGCTCCTGGAACATCGGCTCGAGCGGCGGCTCGGCGATGTTGAGCGCATAGTTGGTGATCGCGGAGGCGGCGCTCACCGCCAGCGCCTCCAGCGCCTGGTCTGGGTTGAAGCCCGCAGCCAGAAAGGCCTCAACCGCCGCGTCGCCCACATGGCCTCGCTTTTCGATCAGGCTACGGGCGTATGCCGAGACGGCCGCGGTACGCGCCTCGCGTGGCGTGCGGCGTTCGCGGATCGCCTGGACGTCGGCGGGGTCCAATCCCGCCTTGAGTGCGAGATAGCTGTGGAAGGCGACCGCCCAGGCGCAGCTGTTGGTGACCGCATTGGTCAGGAGCAGCGTCTGGATCTCGGCTTCGGTGAAGGTTCCTGCGTGCACGCCCGCGAACAGGGGCACGAAGATGTTGGCCAGAACCGGCGAATTGGCGATCACCCCGGCGACATTCGGGACCATGCCGAAGGTCGCGCGGAGTTTCTCGAGCGGCGCCCGGGAGCCTTCGGGCGCTCGGTCGATGGTCTGGACCTCGAAGATGGACATCGCCGCTCCTCCTTGGCGTGAATTGAACTCGACATCGCCGATTTAGTCGGGCAGGGTTTGGCGATGCCGCCAAAGATCCCACAAATCCCGCCAAAAGCGACGCGGCGTATCGAGGTGCTCGTCTTCCCGGACGTTCAGATGCTGGATGTGGCCGGGCCTATCCAGGTGTTCACCGCCGCCAACGAGCGAGCCGTGCGACCCCGGGCGCCTTTGCCGTACGAGACGCGGGTGATTGCTCCAGAAGGCGCCGAGATACGCGCCACGTCCGGATTGGCGTTCGCGACCGAGCCGCTGCCCCACCCGAACGAGCCGCTCGACACGTTGATCGTAGCGGGCGGGCGCGGCGTCATGCAGGCTGCCGAGGATGCGAGCTTGGTCGAATGGCTGAAGCTCAGGGCCGGAGCAGCGCGGAGGACGGCCTCGGTCTGCACCGGCGCCTTCTTGCTCGCCGCAGCGGGCCTGCTCGATAACCGCCGCGCGGTCACGCATTGGGAATATTGCGATGAGCTCCGCCGGCGCCACCCCGCGGTGACAGTGGAGCCCGATCCGATCTTCGTGCACGACGGCCCCATGTGGACCTCGGCCGGCGTGACGTCCGGCATCGACCTGTCGCTCGCGCTGGTGGAAGAGGACCTTGGACGTGCGCTTGCGCTGAACGTCGCGCGCCAGTTGGTGGTGTTCCTCAAGCGGCCGGGCGGGCAGGCGCAATTCAGCGCCGCGCTCTCGCTGCAATCTGCGGACGAGCGCTTCTCGGACCTGCACGTTTGGCTAGCCGAACACCTCGCTGAGGACCTGCCGCTCTCCCGCCTCGCGGCGCTGGCGGGGATGAGCGAGCGGACGTTCCTGCGTCGTTATCGCAAGACGACAGGCCTGACGCCGGCGCGCGCGATCGAGCGGCTGCGCGTCGAGGCGGCTCGTCAGCTGCTCGCCGATACGCGCCTGCCCGCGAAGCGAATCGCGACGCGCTGCGGTTTCGGGTCGGAAGAGACGATGCGGCGAAATTTTGCGCGCCTCCAGGGCGTGAGCCCGCAGGATTATCGACAGCGTTTCGGCGGCGGATGACGTGACGCGTTCAGGCAAAGAGAGTTCCGCCGCGCCCATTCGCGCTGGGCTTCCCTGGTTCGTTTTGCGGTCTTTCGCAGGCTGGCGACCCGGCGACCTCGGCGCCGATGCGGTCGCGGGCTTGACGCTGGCGGCCATCGCCATTCCCTCGCAAATGGCGACAGCGCGGCTCGCCAACCTCACGCCTCAGATTGGTTTGTTTGCCCTCGTCGCCGCCGCGATCGCGTTCGCGCTCTTCGGCGACAGCCGGCGCCTTTCGGTCGGCGCCGATTCGACCATCGCGCCGATTTTCGCCGGCGCGCTTGCAGTGCTCACGGCGACGGGGCCAGAGCATTACCCTGCAGCCGCAGCCGCGCTCAGCCTCGGGGTCGGCCTCATTCTCATTGGCGCCGGCGCCTTCAAGTTCGGCTTCGTTGCCGACCTTCTGTCCATTCCGGTGACGACGGGCTTTCTCATCGGCATCGCCGGCCATATTCTCATTCTGCAGGCGCCCGCGGTTCTAGGCGTCGAACCTAATCACGGGTCGCTTGCTAAGCATGCGCTGTCCGTCATTGCGCGCGCTCCGGACGCCAATCCCTGGACGCTGACGATCGGCCTCGGCGTGCTTGCGATCATGCTGGTGGGCGAAAGGGTAAGTTCACGGTTTCCCGGGGCTCTCATTGGCCTTTGCCTCGCTGGGCTGGCGACGATTACGCTCGGTCTCGAAGCCAAAGGCGTGGCGACGCTCGGGTCGATCACTGGGGCCGCGCCCCATTTCTCGCTGCCCGCAATTTCCTGGGACGACCTTCACCTCGTCGCGCCGCTTGCCGTGCTCATTGCGCTCGTGGTGATGGTGCAGACAGCGGCGACGACGCGGTCTTTTCCCAACAGCGTGGAGGGCCCGGACGTGAACCGGGATTTCATCGGCGTCGGAGCAGCCAACGCCTTCTGCGGTCTCGTCGGCGCCTTTCCGGTGGATGCAAGCCCGCCTTCGACGGCGGTCGCCGCGGAGGCGGGCTGCAGGTCGCAGCTTGCGGCGTTGATTTCGGCCGCGGCGGCGGTCTGCGTTCTCCTGTTCGCGAGCAAAGTGCTCGCCCACCTGCCCTCCGCCGCGCTGGCGGGCGTCCTTCTCTTCGTCGCGATCCGTCTCGTGCGCGTTGGCGTGATGGTCGACGTGTGGAGGCGAAGCCGAGCCGAATTTCTGCTGATCCTCGCGACGGCGCTTGCTATTGTGGCGCTGCCGATCGAGCAGGGTGTGGGCCTCGGCGTGCTGCTGTCGGTGCTGCATGGGGTGTGGACGACGACCCGCGCCCAGGCGATCGAACTTGAGCGCATTCCCGGCACGTCGGTCTGGTGGCCGCGCGAGAAAGATGTTCAAGGCGAGTTCGTTCCCGCCGTCCGGGTGATCGCGCTGCAGGCGCCCCTGTCGTTTCTCAACGCCTACAATTTTCGCCGCGCCATCGAGCGCTTCGTCACTCAAGAGCCGCCGCCAAAGCTGATCGTGATCGAAGCGAATGCGCTGGTCGAAATCGACTATACCGGGGCGACAGTGTTAGCCGAGATCATCGGTCGGCTGCGTGGCCGGGGAGTTGACGTGGCGGTCGCGCGGCTCGAATCCGTCCGCGCGCAGAGGAGCCTCGCGCGGGTCGGATTGTTCACGCTGATCGGACGCGATCACGTTTTCCGCAGCGTGCAAGAGGCGATTGACGCACTGGCCGGGCGGGACGCTGATTGATGCGCGCTCATGCGGCGTCGTTTTTGTCGCAGACCGGATGGCGCTATGTTGCATCGAAGCCGTTGATCGGCGTTTTGCGCCGAGGCGCGGACGTTGCCGCGGCTTCAAGGGTCTCGAGTAAGCGAGCTTAGCGCCCCCATGAACATTCCCATCGGCGTCGTCACCATATCCGATCGCGCTTCGCGAGGCGTCTACGAGGACAAGGGCGGCCCGGGCATCGAGGCGGCGCTGAACGAGCTTCTGGCGTCGCCGTGGCGGCCGGAGCGCCGCATCGTGCCCGACGAGCGGGCGGCGATCGAAGCAGCGTTGATCGCGCTTACCGACGAGGCGCGCTGCTCGCTGATCCTCACCACGGGAGGCACAGGACCCGCGCCGCGCGACGTAACCCCGGAGGCGACGGAGGCGGTCTGCCACCGAATGCTGCCCGGCTTCGGCGAACTCATGCGGCTCAAGAGCCTGGCCGAGGTTCCAACCGCCATTCTGTCGAGCCAGGTCGCTGGCACACGGGGCTCAAGCTTGATTATCAATCTTCCCGGGAAGCCGGCGGCGATCCGCACGTGCCTCGACGCGGTCTTCGCGGCGGTGCCCTATTGTATCGACCTTATCGGTGGCGCACGCCTGGAGACAGACCCCCGGTTTTGCACGGCCTTCCGGCCCAGGGCGTAAAAGCGGCGACAAGCGGTCATATATCGCTCACACAAAGTTGAATTGTCAGCGACAATTCCTCGTTTTCCAATGCTGAACTGGCATAATTGGGGAATGGTGTTTTCCTTATGTGCTGACTACATCAGAAAGGTAATGGAGGGTTGGGCAGCCTATGTCGGTTGTTGAGATCGTCGCGCGTGAACCCGATGTTCGCGTTGCAATGCGCGAAATCGGGGCGAGCGCGCG
>DATCEJ010000420.1:0-11762 GCA_036510135.1 Roseiarcus sp.
ACGCCGGACGTAGAACGCCAGGCCCGGAATTGGCGCCGAAATAGACAATCGCCTGTTTCGGTCCTCGCTCAGCGATGACCGCCTGGGTCAGCTTGACGTAGAGGCCCCGGGACAGGTTCTCATAGCGGTCGAGCGCCGCGATGTCGGACAGAGCCAGGTCCCACAGCACGCCGTGCACGGCGGAGGACGGATTGCGAACGGCGGTCAGCCAGCCTTCGCGCATCGCCGCCAGCCGATGCCTCTCGAGCCGCGCCAGCCCAAGCGCCTTCGAGCGCGGGCAACGGCGGTCCATGGCGTTGGCGTCCATGTTGGAGCCATAGGCGAAATAGAGGGGCGTCGACGCCTCCTATCCGCTCAGGCGCTCGACAGTGTGGACCACGCTCTTGCCCCGAAGCTGCGACAGGACCGCGTTGAGGTGCTGGATGTCGCGCACCTGAAGATCGATGACGAAGCGCCTGAAGTCGGCGCCGCTCGGCGAGGTCGCAACGGCGTCGATATTTGCGCCATATTCTCCGATGGTCGTGGCGATCACGCCGAGCGCGCCGGGCTCGTTCAGGAGCGTGAGCACGATCTGGGTGGAATAGATCGCGCTCGGCGTGTTCTCCAGGTCCCAGCGCACGTCGAGCCACAGCTCCGGCCGATCGTCGAATTGGGTCAGCGCGGACGAATGGATCGGATAGATGACGATGCCGTTTTCCTCGCGCACGCCAACGATGCGCTCGCCCGGCACCGCGCCGCCCTTGGGCGCGAACCTGACCGGCGTATCGAGGCCGATGCCGCGCAACGGCAGCGCGTCGCCCGCGTCCGATGCGCCTGGCACACGGAACACCAGATCGGCCGCTTTCGGCAAGCCGAACCAGCCGCTCTCGTTCTGCGGAACAGCCGGGCCCAGCCTGCGCTCGTCCTTGAAGTTCGGAAACACCGCGCGCACGACGTCAGTGGAGAAAATCTCGCCGCGCCCGACCCCGATGAAGACATCATCGGTCGAGGCGCGCGCCAGACGCGACAGCGCGGCCTTGAGCTTGGCTTCGGTAAACTTCTTGCCGGCGCGCTCGAACGCCCGCTCGACGATCTGGCGTCCGAGGCCGCCAAACTGCGCCTTCGCCGCCTCGCGCGTCGCCCGGCGAATGGCGGCGCGGGCGCGCCCCGTCACCACCACGCCGTCCCACGCCGCCGGCGGGGCGCCGCCCTCGGCGCGCGAGATCAGCACCTCATCGCCGTTATGCAATTCCGAGATGAGCGGCGCGATACGGCCATTGATCTTCGCGCCGACCGCGGAATTGCCGACGTCGGTATGGACCGCGTAGGCGAAGTCAATCGCGGTCGCGCCGCGGGGCAGCGCGATCAGCCGCCCCTTGGGGGTGAAACAGAACACCTGGTCGTGAAACAGTTCGAGCTTGGTGTGCTCGAGGAATTTTTCCGAATCGTCGCTCGCGAGCGCCTCGATCGTCTGCCTCAATCCGCGATAGGCCCGGCTCTCGCTCACCGTCAGCGCGTCGGCGCTGAGCCCCAGATCTTTGTAGACGCCGTGCGCGGCGACGCCGTATTCCGCCACTTCGTGCATCTCGTGTGTGCGAATCTGCAGTTCGACCCGCTGACTGCCAGGCCCGATCACAGTCGTGTGGATCGAACGATAGTCGTTCTGCTTCGGCGTCGAGATATAGTCCTTGAAGCGCCCGGGAACGCTGGGCCAGGTCGTATGCGCGACGCCGACGGCGGCATAACAGTCGGCGACCGTATCGACGAGAATGCGAAAGCCATAGATATCGGACAATTGCTCGAAGGCGATCGAGCGGCGCTCCATCTTGCGCCAGACGGAATAGGGCTGCTTCTGGCGGCCCTTCACCTCGACCTTGATGCCCCGCCTGGCGAACTGGTCGGTGAGCTCCGCTGCGATGCGCGCGATGATCGCGCCGTTCTTGGCCTTCATCGCCTCAAGACGCGTCACGATGAGCTTGTAGGCGTCCGGCATCAGGCAGCGGAAGGCAAGGTCTTCGAGTTCATTGCGCATGCTCTGCATGCCCATGCGGCCGGCAAGCGGAGCATAGATGTCGAGCGTGTCCTCGGCGATGCGGGCGCGCTTGGCCTCCGGCATGAACTGGAGGGTGCGCATGTTGTGCAGGCGGTCGGCGAGCTTGATCAGGAGCACGCGCGCGTCATCGGCGATGGCGAGCAGGAGCTTGCGGAAATTCTCCGCCTGCTCGGCGTGCTTGGTGACGAAGTCGAGCCTGCCAAGCTTGGTCAGGCCGTCGACCAGCCCCCCGATCTCCTCGCCGAACGCCTTGTCGACTTGTTCGCGCGTGACCGTCGTGTCTTCGATCGTGTCGTGCAGCATTGCCGTCGCGATGGTGGCGTCATCGACCTTGAACTCGGTCAGAATGGCCGCCACCTCGAGAGGATGGGAGAAGTAAGGATCGCCCGAGGCGCGCTTCTGGCTGCCGTGCGCCTTCATCGCGAACACATAGGCGCGGTTCAGCAAATCCTCGTCGGCCTGAGGATTGTAGCGGCGAACCCGCTCCACCAATTCGTACTGCCGCATCATTGCCGGAAGCCGACCCGATCCGCGCGCGCCCCACGCCGCCGATTTGTCATGGCGACGCCGGTGCGGTTCAACCAGGACGGATCGGCGTGAATGAAAGAGGGGGTCGGCGTTTCCCTCGCGTTCGCCGGCTCCCGCTCTCACGCTTAAAGCGCGGGCTGCGCGCGATCATCCACCGCGGCGCGCACGCGCGCAAGCTTTAATGTGAGCGCGTTAGAGTGGCCGGTGAACGCGCCGCCGTCCGAACAAAAAGCCCCGGAGCTTTCGCTCCGGGGCTGTCAGTTTCAACTGATCGGGATGCGATCAGAAGTAACGGGTGATGCGGAGACGGCCAGCAAAACCGCTGCTGTTGCCTCTCCAGTCGCCGGGCACGAAGACCGCGCCGCCGACACCGCCGGTGTTGTAAACAGTGCCGAGGAATCCGCTCGGCGCCGTCTGCGTCGTACCCTGATACATCAATTCGAGGTCGAAGTTGAGGTTGGTGACCGGGTTCCAGCCGAGATCCGCGCCGAGGATCCAGCTCAGCGCGCGGGGCGACAACGCGCCATTCGCAGCCTGACCAATCAGGCAGCTCGGTAGCGCGACGCTGCAGCCGCCGCCCTGGTTGCTCCATTGGACGCCGCCGATCGAGCCTTCCAGATCGGTATAGATGGTCGGCGTCCAGTGGTGCTCGAGCAGAGCCGATACGGACCATGCTCTTGGCGTGGCCCACTGGTTGGTGACCGGGTTGAAGAACGCGTCAGCGAGAAACATCGGCTGACCGTTGCCGTTGGTCTGGCCGTTCTCGCCCCACATCCCATCAAGAAGTCCCGAGTACCAAACCGCGCTCTGGGAGTAGACGCCGGTCAACAGCAAGTCGTCGCCAGCGGCGAACATCCCGCCCCAGCCCTGCAGGTTGATCTTCACGCCCGCGTCAATGGCCCACCCGACATGGTTCTGCTGCCCGTTGCAGGTAACCGGGAATGCGTCGGGGCCGCAGGCGTCGCCGACGACCGCGCCGTCGAAGCCGGTGGCGCTGACATTGACGTTGTGGATCACGCCCGAGAGCTGAGCCTCGCCCCAGCCCTGCTTGACATGCAAGGCGCCGACGATGTCCGGCCATTTCTGACCGCCGAAGGTGATGAGGTTCGGATTGCCGACGCAGCCGCCGTTGCCGGCGCAACCTGTCGCGCCGTTAATCGTGGTGCCGCCGCCCGACGCGCCTACGCCGGCGGGGGATTCAGCCGAGATCGTCGCCGTGAAGCCGCCGCCGAACGAGGCCGTATAGGCCAGCAACAGCGGTTCGTTGAAGCCCTTGCGGTCGGGAGAGAAGAAGTTGGCGTAATTGTCGCCGCCGCCGACGAACGAGAAGAACGACGCCGCCTTGCCGGCTGTGATCCCCGCCCAGGTCAAGTAAGCGGTGTTGACATAAAAGATATTGTTGACCGGAGCGCCCTGGAGCGAGTCGAGCCCGTTGCCGACGTCGCCCTGGACCTCAGCGTGCCCGAGCAAGGGGCCATAGGCCGTGTTGGAGGCGATGTCGAGCGAGAGGTTCGCCCGGGTCGACCAGCCAGTCTCGGGGCGGTAGAAGGTGGTATTCCCCTGAGCGGGGCTGGCGGCGAGCAGAACGCGTTGGGTGTTGCGAGGGTCGATCCCTCCGAGCTCAGCGAGAACCGGGCTGGCGGCGAACGCGGCGAGACCGGGGGTGTTTGCGGCGGCGCCGACGGCTTCTCCAACAGTGCCCCAGGCGTACTGGGTGTTCAGGTTGCCGCCGACGACCTGCGCCGTGATGTAGCCCGAGAGCTTCACGCAGGTGTCGGAGCCAGGCAATGTCCAGCCTGTGATGCCGCCGACGTTACAAACTCTAACATATTCGACCGGCGCCGCCTTCCTGGTCGGAAGATCGGCCGCCTGAGCGGTCGCGACGGCGACGATACCGGCCGCCGACCCCAGCAGAAGGCTCTTGATGAGCGTCATTTGTGACCTCCAGTTAAGTATTGGGCGTCGGTTTTCTTCTCACCTTCGATCTCCGCGGCCCGCTTGCGAACCGAATGACACCGAAGATGGTCAGCCCCCTCGTCCCGTTTGACTTCCTGATCGCGGCGTTTGCCCCTGCAAAAGCCGCCACCTCCGCGATCGGGAAATCTCCCGCTCACCTGGGTCACCATAGCTTCTCTAAATTTGGACACAATAAGTTTTCTTCATAAATTGGCTTTCAAACATCGTTTGCCTAATCATGTTGCATAATTGTCACGAGGCTTTCCTGCTGCCTAAATATCTCAATTATCTCTTTCTTATCATAATCTTAGCGAGAAGTTGAGAATTTCTGGCCGCCGACCGGATGGCCGTCCGCCTCGGCGGCGTCCAAGTCGCGGCGCGTGCCGAAGATACGTGGATCTTAAACCGGATCGTCAAACTTCGACCGTAGTCTAGCCTGATTCGTCACCGACGAAGGCTTGGGGCGACGAAGGCTTGGGGCGAGGCCTGCGATTGCGCCCACGGTGGGCTGAGTCGCGGAGCCAGGGCCACTCCGCGCCAGAAGCGCCAGCCAGACCGGTATCGTGGAAGCGCCATCGCGCAAATTCCACGCGATAATTCGATGGCCTTGCGCGCCCCTATTTCACAGGCAGGTTTCGCGCGGATCAAGAAGAAAGTTCAGGCGTCAGCGTGTTATAAATAAGTATTCATAATTCGTCCTTTAGTAAACGAAGTGATTGACCATGATAAAGTTGGTAATTTTCCACTATGACCACGACTTTGTGTTCGCCTGATCACGAATTTGTCTCTGTTTGCTCACGGGAATGTGTTGGTGGCCGTTCGGCCTTGACGTAATACTTTTGCGCGCTGCGCACCGAACGGGGCCGCCGCAAGCCGACAGTGTGAGTGATCTACGCCAAGGCAACGTGCGGGTGAAGGTGAAAGCAGAGACCGGCGCCAAAACGAGGAATAGTCTTTTTCATCTTCTGTAGACTTCGTATTGAGTGAGGAGGAGCCGAGGCCCGGAGGCGACTCTCTCGTTCTCGTCATTGAGAACGACCGCGAACTTGCTGAGGAAACTTGCCTCGATCTGGAGGCTTGCGGTCACTTGGTCCAGGTCGTCGAAACGGTGACCGAGGGGTTTCGGGCGGCGCGTTCGGGCGGCGCGGGCGTCCTCGTTGCCGACCGGCTCCTGGATGGCGAGAATGGCCTTTCGATCATCGAGGCGTTGCGCGGCGAAGGAAAGTGGGCGCCGGCCCTCGCCATCAGCGGGCTCACGTCCGTCGATGAACGAATCGCGGGATTGAAAGCCGGCTGCGACGACGATTTGTCAAACCCTTCGACGTTCGCGAACTGCGGGTCGAGGCCCTTTTGCGCCGAGGCGGCGGCGTGGGCGTCATCCGGCTCCGGGTGGGCGATCTGGAAATGGACTTGATCGACCGAACGGTCAGGTACGAAGGCAGGCTGGTCGACCTGGTCCCGAGGGAATTCAAGCGGCTCGAATACTTTATGCGCGGGCCCGGTCAAACCATCACTCGAGCGATGCTGCTCGAGGACGTTTGGAATTTCAGCCCCCGGCCTATACCAACATCGTCGACGTGCAGGTTGGCAATCTGCGCCGCAAGCTCGACCCGACCGGCGATCGACGCGTCATCGTCTCAGGTCCGTCGGCTTTAATTGAACGCGGAGCCCTAAGGTTTTCGACTGAAACCCGACGATTAACGCACTTTAATTCGACTGCATTGGCCGTCGCGTGGCGCTTAGAGGCGCTCGCGAGTTCAGATTCGCGGCGCAGTGCGCATTTCACGGACAGATCGGCGGCAATAGCCCAATCTTCGGGACAGTTCGGGCGGCCATGACGCCTTCAGGACCGCCTGCTGGTCTGCCATATCCCCATTCCCGGGTTACCAATCCATAAGACCCTGCATTTTCTTTGTATAAATAGAAATATGTGATAATGTCTTCTCTCCAGAGGAATATGGCGCGATCCCGAGCCGGAGAAGCAGGCAAGGAAATGGCGTCTGGATCCATCGTGGAGCACAATCGGGAAGGCGAGTTCAGGATGCGGCGATTTTTTTTATTTGGATTCGTCAAAACCCATTGAAAAGTCCCGATTCGACCAAGGGAATCCAAGGAAATCCAAGGAATTTTCCTTGGTTTTCCTTGCATCTCCTTGCACGAAACTCGCCCGAAAGTTGTATCTGTGACGCTTCGAGCCGGTCAGCTCGGGCTCCCATTTGGATCTCTCTTAGCCCGCCGGCTCGGTCGACGACGTCTGGGAGCGAGGCGATGGAGTTGCAGAAAAAGGCGGTTAGGGCGCTGAAATCATTGGGTCGCGATCAGAATCGCACACCTCGCTTGAGTCGTGGAGCTTCGGGGCCTTTCGCGACAGGCTGCCCTGCCGGGCAGGCCGCATCTGCGTTGACAACGCCTGAGCCCTTGGGCTACCTCCGACATGTCAGTCGAAGACACTTCGCGGAAGAGTCCGGCGTAATCTTCGCCGGCGCCGACGGCGCAACCGCCCCGGAAACGCTCAGGCACGAGGGACCGCGCAAGTGATGACGCTCTGGAAAGAGGCAAACGCCGTTCACGGCGTGCGCCCACCGACGGGGGCAACCGCATAAGACGCGGGAAATCTCTCAGGTCACGGGACAGAGGGGGCGTCCGCGAGCGCTAAGCCGCAATATGCGGCCGGCGTGACTGCGGGCGCTTGTTCACGACCGGCGGCCCCATGACCGAAGCCACGAGCCTAAAGACACCGCTCCACGCTCTGCACGTCGAGCTTGGCGCGCGCATGTCGCCGTTTGCGGGTTACGACATGCCGATCCAGTACCCTGCAGGGATCCTTGCCGAGCACCTCCATACTCGCAAGGCCGCTGGTCTGTTTGATGTTTCGCACATGGGTCAGGCGCTCATCGAGGGCGGCGACCACGCAGCCGTTGCGAGCTTCCTGGAATCGCTGTGCCCCGCCGACCTTCTCAATCTCGGGCCTGGCCGCCAGCGTTATACCCAGCTGCTCAACGAGAGCGGCGGAATCGTCGATGACCTTATGGTTAGCCGCCCGGTCGGCGCAGAGGGGACCCTGAGGCTCGTTGTCAACGCTTCGCGAAAAGAGGTCGATTTCGCCCTCATTCGCCAACGCTTGCCATCAGGCGTTCGGCTGACGCCGCTTCCCGAGGCGGCGCTGATCGCGCTTCAGGGTCCTCTTGCCGCACCGACATTGACGACGCTTGCCCCTGTAGAGGCGGTCGAAACCATGGGCTTCATGAGCGTCCGACCGGCGCGGATCGCGGGATTCGAGACCTTCGTCTCTCGCTCAGGCTACACGGGCGAAGACGGCTACGAGATCTCCATTGCGTCGGCGCAGGCGGAGAGCTTCGCCCGCACTCTGCTCGACCAGCCTAATGTTGCGCCGATCGGCCTTGGCGCGCGCGACTCGCTAAGGCTCGAGGCGGGCCTCTGCCTCTACGGGCATGAGCTCGACGAGACGGTCGACCCGATCGAAGCCGGCCTATCCTGGTCGATCCAGAAGCGTCGGCGCATCGAAGGCGGCTTTCCTGGCGCCGCGCGGATTCAGTACGCGCTCGCGAATGGTCCGGATCGTCAGCGCGTGGGCCTGCGGCCGGACGGCCGTGCGCCGGCGCGCGAAGGAGCGGAGATCGTCTCGGGCGACGGAACTCCAATGGGCGTCGTCACGTCGGGCGGGTTCGGGCCAAGTGTGGGCGCGCCGATCGCGATGGGTTACGTCGCACGCGCCGATGCCGCGGTCGGAACGCCGGTCAGTCTCATGGTTCGCGGCAAGCCCATGAGCGCGCGTGTCGTGACGATGCCTTTTCATCCCCACGCCTATTATCGCGGTTGAGCAAGGAGACGCATGATGCCGGAGATCCGCTACAGCAAGGACCACGAATACATTCGCGTCGAGGGCGGCGAAGGCCTTGTTGGCATCAGCAATTACGCGCAGCAGCAGTTGGGGGACGTGGTCTTTGCTGAACCGCCGCCGGTCGGCAAGGCGCTAAAAAAAGGTGATCCCGCGGCGGTGGTCGAGAGCGTCAAGGCGGCAAGCGACGTGTTCGCGCCAGCTTCAGGCGAAGTCCTCGCCGTTAATACTGAAGTCGAGTCGACGCCAGGCCTCATCAACGAGGATGCGCTCGGGCGCGGCTGGCTCTTTCGCATCAAGCTCGCCGACGCCAGCGAATTGAGCGCCTTGATGGACGAGGCAGCTTACGCCGACTTCCTCAAGACTTTGGCTTAGGCCAATGCGCTATCTGCCGCTCGACGCGAGCGAACGCGGGGCGATGCTGTCCCGCATCGGGGTTCCGAACATCGAAGCGTTGTTCGCCGACATTCCGGCCGACAACCGGATCCAGGGCCTTCTCGACATGCCGCTCGCGAAAAGCGAGATGGCGGTCGAACGCGCGATGACGACGATCGCCAATCGTAGCCTCGCCGCAGGATCGGTTCCGTTTTTTCTCGGCTCGGGCGCCTACCGGCGACACATTCCTGCGACCGTCGATCATCTGATCCAGCGGTCAGAATTCCTGACGAGTTACACGCCGTATCAACCGGAGATCGCGCAGGGCACGCTGCAAGTCCTGTTCGAGTTCCAGACCCAGGTTGCGGCGCTGACCGCAATGGAGGTTGCGAACGCCTCGATGTACGACGGTTCGACCGCGTGCGGCGAGGCGATGTTGATGGCCCATCGCCTGACGCGGCGCAACCGGTCAGTCATTTCCGGCGGGTTGCATCCGCAATATGTCGACGTCTGCGCGACGCTGGCGCATATGGCGGGCGACAAAATCGTTCGCTTAGCCCCGGATTTGAAGGCGAACGAAGACATCGCCGCGGCGATCGACAACGAAACGAGCTGTGTAATCGTGCAGTCGCCCGATTTCTTCGGCAATCCGCGCGATCTGACGCCAATCGCCGCTGCGGCCCACGCGCACGGCGCGCTCTTGATTGCGGTCTTCACCGATCCGGTCGCTCTCGCCGCCGTGCGCTCGCCCGGCGAGATGGACGCCGACATCGCGGTCGGTGAAGGACAAGGACTCGGCAACGCCCTCAATTTCGGTGGCCCTTACGTCGGTCTGTTCGCGACGCGGGCCAAGAACGTGCGCCAGATGCCGGGACGTCTCGCTGGCGAGACAGTAGACGCCGAAGGGCGGCGCAGCTTCGTGCTTACGCTCTCGACTCGGGAGCAACACATCCGCCGTGAGAAGGCAACGAGCAACATCTGCACCAACTCGGGACTGTGCGCGCTTGCGTTCTCGATCCATCTCACTCTACTCGGCGGCGTCGGGCTCGAACGCCTGGCGAAAGTCAATCACGCTAATGCGGTGCAACTCGCCGAACGGCTCTCTGCGATTCCGTCGGTCGAAATCGTCAACCCGCATTTCTTCAACGAGTTCGTCGTGCGCACGCCGCGACCCGCCGCCGAGCTGATCGAAGCTCTGGCAAAGCGCGGCGTGATCGGCGGATTGCCGGTATCGCGGCTTTTGCCCGGGGCCGGGCTCGACGATTGCATCATCGTCGCGAGCACGGAGACAAATACCGAGGACGACCGCGCGGCCTACGCGCAGGCGCTCGGAAGCTGCTTGCAATGAAGCCCTAAGAGAGAGTGCTTCCCAATGAACGTTCAAGGCCGTCCGACCCGCCCCGAAACAGTCGCCTCTTCAATGGGGGAAACCTTCACCGGCAACCGCGGGCTCAACATGGAGGAGGCGCTCATCTTCGAGACCGGGCGCTTCGACGCGACCGGCGTCGATATCGACGAGCCGCCGTCATTTCATTCCAAATTGGGGCCGCACGGCCGCCATAGCGCGATCGAACTGCCCGGCCTCACCGAACCGGAGGCGATCCGGCACTATGTGCGCTTGTCGCGCAACAACTATTCGATCGACGCTGGGCTTTATCCATTGGGCTCGTGCACGATGAAACACAATCCGCGTCTCAACGAAAAGATGGCGCGCCTGCCCGGATTCGCCGACGTCCACCCGTTGCAACCCGTCTCAACGGCGCAGGGGGCGCTGGAAGTTATTGAAGCGCTCTCCAATGCGTTGCTGACGCTGACGGGAATGGACGCCATCGCCATGTCGCCGAAGGCCGGTGCGCATGGGGAGCTCTGCGGCATGATGGCGATCAAGGCCGCGATCGAGGCGCGGGGCGAAGGAGAGACGCGACACATGGTGTTGGTTCCCGATTCCGCCCACGGCACGAATCCGGCCACGGCCGCGCTGATCGGCTATTCGGTACGATCGATACCGGCGGGCGAGGACGGGATCGTCGGCGCCGAAGCGGTACGGAGCGCGCTTGCGCCCGACGTTGCGGCGATCATGCTGACCAACCCCAACACCTGCGGACTGTTCGAGCGAGAGATTATCGGCATCGCGGATGCGATCCACGAGGCGGGGGCCTACTTTTACTGCGATGGGGCAAATTTCAACGCCATCGTGGGCAAGACGCGCCCGGGCGATCTCGGCGTCGACGCCATGCATATCAACCTGCACAAAACGTTTTCGACCCCGCACGGCGGCGGCGGCCCTGGCGCCGGTCCAGTCGTGTTGTCGTCGCGGCTCGCGGCCTACGCGCCGGTTCCGTTCGTTGTGCGCGAAGGGGGAGCGCTTCGGTTGATCGAGCATGCCGACGGGTGCGAATCGTTCGGACGGATGTGCGCCTTCCACGGGCAAATGGGGATGTTCGTGCGCGCGCTCACTTTCATTCTCTCGCACGGAGCGGACGGGCTGCGGCAGGCATCGGAGGACGCGGTGCTGTCCGCCAATTACATTCGCGCTTCCCTCAACGATGTGATGAGCGCGCCGTTCGGCGATCGTCCCTGTATGCATGAAGCTCTATTCGACGACCGCTGGCTCAAGGACACTGGTCTCACGACACTCGACTTCGCCAAGGCGATGATTGATGAAGGCTACCACCCGATGACGGTCTATTTCCCACTCATCGTTCACGGGGCAATGTTGATCGAACCGACCGAATCCGAGTCCAAGGCGAGCCTCGACCTGTTCATTATGGCCATACGCAACCTGGCCATTGCCGCGAAAGCTGGCGAGGGTCGCGGGTTCCAGGCAGCGCCGGTCCACGCGCCGCGCCGCCGGCTCGACGAGACACGCGCAGCCAGACAGCCGGTGCTGCGCTGGACCAAACCCGAGCCGGTTTAACAGGCCGAGACGCAACACACTTCCCTATGACGGCGTTGTGGCTTTAAGCTGAGCCCCCGATCTCCGCCCGCTCGCGCAAAGGACTGAGCCGTTAT
>DATCEJ010000421.1:0-3022 GCA_036510135.1 Roseiarcus sp.
GTAACGGCGATCCAGTCTGCGTTGAGACTGGTGGCGAGCTGGCTTGCGCGCCGGATGACCCGTTCCGACACGTCGTCAGCCCCCACGCAGGCGAGCAGACGCTCGGAAGCCGCCCAAGGACCCTCGATGGCCTTCTGGCGCAAGTAGTCGACCATCTGATCGTCGACGCGATTGGCGGTGCGGCGCAGCGCCAACTCGCGCAAGGCCGTCAGATTGCCGGGAGTGAAGAAACCTTGCGTCGCCCGCCGGGCGGTCTCGGGCACATAGACCTTGCCTTCGTTGAGGCGCTGGATGAGTTCGTCGGGCGTGAGATCGACCAGAACAACGTCGGCGGCCTCCTGCAGGACCAGGTCGGGAACGGTCTCGCGCACGGCGACGCCGGTGATGCGAGACACGACGTCGGCGAGGCTCTCGAGATGCTGGATGTTGAGCGCCGTCCATACGCTGACGCCCGCATCGAGCAACTCCTGGACGTCCTGCCAGCGCTTCGGATGTCGGCTGTCTGGAGCGTTGGTGTGGGCGAGTTCGTCGACGACGATCAGCTTGGGCTTGCGCGCCAGCGCCGCGTCGATGTCGAACTCTTCGAGGGTGCGGCCGTGGTATTCGATCCTGCGCCGCGGCAGGATTTCTAGTCCCTCGACAAGCGCGCTCGTTTCGGCGCGGCCATGAGTCTCAACGAGCCCGATGACGACATCGACGCCCTCGTGTCGAAGGCGCTGCGCGTTCTGCAGCATGGCGTAGGTCTTGCCGACACCGGGCGCGGCGCCGAGAAAAACCTTCAGCCGGCCAGCGCTCTCCCGGCGGAACGCCGCCAGAAGCGCATCCGGATCGGGGCGTCCGGCGTCAGGTCGGTTGGTTTGGGCCATCGGCGCTCATGGGTCGTCATGACGCTTTTAACCCATCCAGCGCTAAATTGAGCCGCAAAACGTTGACTCTCGGCTCGCCGATCAACCCTAGAGCCCGACCGTCGATCGCGCCTTCAACCAACGCCCGCACCTTGTCCTCGGGCAAGCCTCGCGCCTTCGCGACCGCGGCGACCTGCCCCAAGGCGGTCTCCGGCGAGACATCGGGATCGAGGCCGGAGTCCGATGTCGTGACGGCGTCGGCGGGAACCGGGCCGGGCCCTGCCATCGCGCGCCAGACCTCGACGCCGCCCTTCACCCGGTCGGCGAGCTTTTGCGACGTCGGGCCGAGGTTCGAGCCGGACGAATTGGCGGCGTTGTATGGCGCGTCGATCGTCTTGGTCGAATCGTTGGGATCGCTGTCGGTGGTGGCGGAGGGACGCGGGTGGAAATAGCGATCGCTTTTGAACCATTGCCCGATCAGCGCCGAGCCGACGACGATGCCATCCTTTTGGATCAGGCTTCCGTTGGCCTGATAGGGCAGGGCGATCTGAGCGATCCCGGTCACCGCCAACGGATAGACAAGGCCGGTGAGGACGCTGAACAGGACGATGAGGACGAGTGCCGGGCGGATGTGCTGGAGCATGGGGTTCAAGCCTGAGTGCTTTAAGCGAGGTGAAGGGCGGCGATGACGACGTCGATCGCCTTGATGCCGATGAAGGGCAGGATCAGGCCGCCCAGGCCATAGATGAGAAGATTGCGCCTGAGCAGGGCCGCCGCGCCGACCGGCCGGTAAGCGACGCCCTTCAGCGCCAAGGGGATCAGGGCGATGATGATGAGCGCGTTGAAGATGACCGCGGACAGGATCGCTGACTGCGACGACGTGAGGCGCATGAGATTGAGCGTTCCGAGAACCGGATAGGTCGCCGCGAACATGGCCGGCAAAATGGCAAAATATTTCGCCACGTCATTGGCGATCGAGAAGGTGGTCAGCGAGCCGCGCGTCATCAGGAGCTGTTTGCCGATCTCGACGATTTCGATCAGTTTCGTTGGATTGGAATCGAGATCGACCATGTTGCCGGCTTCGCGCGCGGCCTGCGTGCCGGTCTGCATCGCGACGCCGACGTCGGCTTGCGCAAGCGCCGGCGCGTCATTGGTGCCGTCGCCGCACATGGCGATCAGTCGGCCGCCAGACTGCTCCTTGCGGATATAGGCGAGCTTGTCCTCCGGCGTCGCCTCGGCCAGAAAGTCGTCGACGCCCGCTTCGGAGGCGATCGCCGCGGCGGTGACGGGATTGTCGCCGGTCACCATGACGGTTCGGATGCCCATCGCGCGCATCGCCGCGAACCGCTCCTTGATGCCGGGCTTGACGATGTCCTTGAGATGAATGACGCCCAGCAGCCGGCCTTCCTCGACGACCGCGAGCGGCGTGCCGCCGGACATCGCAACCCGCTCGACAGCCTGACGGAATTCGACCGGCGTCTTCTCGATCGGAACTTTCAGATAGCGAAGGATCGAGTCGATCGCGCCCTTGCGGATCCAGCGGCCAGCGACGTCGACGCCCGAAATGCGGGTCTGCGCCGTGAACGGAACAACGACGGTCGTCTCGGGATCGAGCTTTGGCTCCGCGAGGCCGAAATCGCCCTTGGCGAGCGCGACAATCGAGCGGCCTTCGGGCGTATCGTCGGCAAGGCTCGAGGCCAGCGCCGCGGCGGCGAGATCTTCACCCCGCACGCCATTGACCGGCAAAAACTCGGTCGCCATGCGATTGCCGAAGGTGATCGTCCCGGTCTTGTCGAGAAGGAGCGTGTCGACGTCGCCCGCCGCCTCGACCGCGCGCCCCGACGTCGCAATGACGTTGAAACGGACCAGCCGGTCCATGCCGGCGATGCCGATCGCCGACAGAAGACCGCCGATCGTCGTCGGAATGAGGCAGACGAGGAGCGCGATCAGGACGGTCGCGGAGAGGACAGTCCCGGAATATTTGGCGAGCGGCCACAAGGTGACGCAGACAATCAGGAAGATGATGGTCAGCCCAGACAGCAGGATGGAGAGCGCGAGTTCGTTCGGCGTCTTCTGACGCTCGGCGCCCTCGACGAGCGCGATCATCCGGTCGAGAAAAGTCGACCCCGACGCCGCGGTGATGCGGACCTTGATCCAGTCGGAGAGAACGGTCGTGC
>DATCEJ010000422.1:0-2105 GCA_036510135.1 Roseiarcus sp.
GTTCGTAGGAGCGCGCGGCCTAGACCGGTTGCCGAACGATATTTCTCTCCCTCAAGCGAATAGGCCATTGCTCATTGTCTCCGCGCCTGGATTGAGCGGGCCTTGGTTGGACTTGTATTAACGAGACCCGCCCGCACGACAGAGGAGTGATGCGGGGCACGGGACTCGGATGACGCGCCGGTTTCAAACGCTCGATGTATTCACCGAGACGGCGCTGGCTGGGAATCCGCTTGCCGTGGTCCTCGACGCCGAAGGGCTCGACGACTCACGCATGCAGGCGATCGCCGCCGAGTTTAATCTGTCCGAGACCGTGTTCGTGTTCGAACCGCGGGACGCCGTCAACAGTGCGCGCGTGAGGATTTTCACCCCAAAGCGCGAACTGCCATTCGCTGGCCACCCGACGGTTGGAGCGGCGGCGCTTATCGCGCATCGACGCGCGAGCGATCTGCTTGACGCCCAGGATCTCAGAATCGTGCTTGAGGAGCAGATCGGCGACGTCGTCTGCGTCGCGCGCCGCCGCAGGGGCCAAGCGCTCGCTGCGTATTTCGAGCTGCCGAAGCTGCCCCAACGGCTTGAACACAAACCGCCCTCCACGGTGCAAATCGCCGCGAGTCTGGGTCTCGAATTTCAAGACATCGGTTTCGACGGACACGAGCCGAGCGTCTTCAGCGCGGGCGCGCCCTTTCTGTTCGTCCCGGTCCGCTCGCTCGACGCGATCGGCCGCGCCGCGCCCGGGATCATGCCCTGGGCGACCAAGGACGGTCCGGCTACGTTTGTCTACGCACGAGAGACGCAGCGCGAAGGGTCAGCCTTTCATGCGCGCATGTTCGCAGGCGGCTGGGGAGTGAGCGAAGACCCGGCGACCGGAAGCGCGGTCGCCGCTTTCGCCGGCGTCGTACAGGCGTTCGACCGCCCGCGCGACGGCGAGTCCATGCTGACGATCGAGCAAGGTTTCGAAATGGGCCGGCCAAGCCTGATCGCGCTCGGCATGGTGATTGAGAATCGGTCCCTCGTCTCCGCGACAATTGGCGGTTCGGTCGTCATCGTCTCCAGCGGTTCGCTCGACCTTTGAGCGAGCAGACTCATCTTGTCGAAGTCGCCGAGCTTGACCTTATGTTCGAGCATTCGGGTTGGGAATTCGCCGAACGGCAAGCGGCCGCCATCGCCACGCATTGGTCGCGACTGACGAAGGCCAAGCCGTCGCTGTTCAACGGACGCGTGCTGCTTCTCGGCCAACGCTTGATCGAAACCCGCCCCGACGGAAGGTTAAAGCTCAAGGGCGTCTATTTCGAGACCGACTACGCTGACTTTCTCGCCTGGACCGCATTCGGCCATCCTGGCGGGCCTGTCGACAATTGCTTCTCGATGGCTGCGCTGCGCTCGGGCGACGGTGCGTTTCTGCTCGGCGAGATGGCGCACCACACCTACAACGCCGGCCAGATCTACTTTCCCGCAGGCACGCCTGATCCGGATGACGTCTTCGACGATCGGGTGGATCTCGAGGCGAGCGCGCGCCGGGAGTTGCTCGAAGAAACCGGGCTTCTGGCTGACGAAACGGATACGGCGCCAGGCTGGACTCTTGTGACAACGCCGCAGCGCACCGCATGCATGAAACTGATGACATATCCTCTCTCGGCCGAACAACTCAAAGCGCGGATTGAGGCGTTCCTGGCGCGCGACCCTCTGGCCGAGTTTGCGCGCATGCACATCGTGCGCGATCCGGAAGACATCGATGAAGCGCGGGTGCCGAGTTTCGTCGCTGATTATTTGCGCTACGCGTTCGCTTAGAGACCGGTCGGATAAGGGTGACGCCTTTGCGATGAGCGACCATTGATTTGGCCTCGGCGTCGCGGCCGGCCGCGCAGACCGTTCCTGCAGGCATCCGGAAACCCAGCGGCATCACCGCGACCGATCCCGGCTACGAGGCTTGGGGCCGGCGCGTTGCAGGCGGCGAGCGCGAAACAGGTCACAACGAGCGGGACGAGATTCGAAGCGTGCGTTGAAACGCAACGAAAATGCTTCTCCGTCGGGCCTGTCCGCCGCTTACCCGTATGATATGAGACCGCAGCGGATCGCCAGGTGGCAGGCGATCCGCCAGTCACGCC
>DATCEJ010000423.1:0-4608 GCA_036510135.1 Roseiarcus sp.
AGCCGCCGCTTGCCGAGCTTGCGCATGAGGGTGGTCTTCTCGTCCACGAGCACGATCCGCCCGTTGTTGATGACGCCGACACGGTCGGCCATCTCCTCGGCTTCCTCGATGTAATGCGTCGTCAGGATGACGGTGACACCTTCACTGCGCAGTCGCCGAACCAACGCCCACATGTCGCGGCGCAGGTTGACGTCGACACCCGCGGTCGGCTCGTCGAGGAACAGGACGTCGGGCTGGTGGCTGAGCGCCTTGGCGATCATCACCCGCCGTTTCATGCCGCCTGACAATTCAACGATCCGCGCGTCTCGCTTGTCCCACAGCGAAAGTTCGTGCAGCAGTTGTTCGATATAGGCGGGATCGGGGGGTCGCCCGAAAAGTCCGCGGCTGAAGGTCGCCGACTTGTGGACGGTCGAGAAAATGTCGAGCGCGATCTCTTGCGGCACGAGCCCGACAATCGACCGCGCGGCGCGATAGTCCCGGACAACGTCGTGTCCATCAATGAGAACTTTGCCCGAAGTCATCGACACCGAGCCGCAGACGACCCCAATCAGCGTCGTCTTGCCGGCGCCGTTCGGGCCCAGGAGAGCAAAAATCTCGCCTCTGGCGATCTCCAGATCGACCGCATCGAGGGCGACCAGGCCTGACTTGTAACGCTTGGTTACAGCGGCGATCGATATCATCGGCGACATCGCCGGCCCTCCCCTTAGGCGCGCATCAAGGCGCGGCTAGCGAGGCGGCGACGGCGCCGCGCGCGGGCCGAGGCCGCGAACCTCCGGCCGCGAGCACGCTATGTAGGCGCCTCAAGGCCGCGCGTCATCCCCTCGGCGCGGCGGCTTCACAGGAAAGCAGGCCGCCGACACGCTTTTCGCAGCCCATCAGAGGCAACCGAACCTCGACGGAAATCAGAACGCCATCGGCACGAAGAAGCAGTAGATGCCGGATTGTCCGTTCGCCCCATCGTCCCGGTAGAAGATCCAATAATCTCCATCCTGGCTCGGCAGGGCCTGGACCACGGGAATACGGCGGACGTAACCGTCGACCGAGTAATAGTCGTCCGAGATCCGGTGCACCTGCTCGGGACGAAGGTGGTGCGCGTCCGCCGGACCGCAGCATGAAGCCTTCACCCAGTCGGGAACGGCTTTTCCGTCCGACCAAGTGTCATGCGCGCCCGCGCCGCCGGCGGACAAAGCAAACAACAACACAGCGATTCGAGCGATCATCTCAGTCCCCTTCGCGGGTTCTAAGCTGGAGTGATGCCGAATCCCTGGGAGTCTTCCTCCTCTAAACCCAAGTCCACGCTGAACTCTGCCCCAGCAAGTCTTATGCCGACGGCTCGACTCAGTGATGTAATGCTCTGCTTGAGCCGCTCAATGGGCAAGGGCTACGTCACAACAGATTTGAGGACTTTGCCCAAGGCTTATTCAGCTCCGCCGGGCCGCCAACCCGGCGCACGTTGGCTGAAGAATTCACATGTTCAGGAAATGTTCTTAACGCCGGTCATTCTCACGATTTGGCCTCAGCCTTGCCGCGACTCAGCCCGCGCGGTAACGGCAACCCATGGCCAGACCTGTTCCGCCGCCTCCGGCCCCGCCTTCCGTCCCGATCGATATCAACCTGCGTGATGCGCTCGAGGAGCGCTATCTCGCCTATGCCCTCTCGACCATCATGGGCCGGGCGCTCCCTGACGCTCGCGACGGGCTTAAGCCTGTGCACCGCCGCATTCTCTACGGCATGCACATCCTCAGGCTCGACCCCGGCACGGCCTTCAAGAAATGCGCGAAAATCGTCGGCGACGTGATGGGCTCGTTCCATCCGCACGGCGACCAGGCGATCTATGAGGCGCTGGTGCGTCTCGCGCAGGACTTCGTCTCGCGCTATCCCCTCGTCGAGGGCCAGGGGAATTTCGGCAACATCGACGGCGATAACGCCGCCGCCTATCGCTACACCGAGGCGCGCATGACCGACGTCGCGCGCCTCATCATGGAGGGCGTCGACGAGGATTCGGTCGACTGGCGCGACAATTACTCTGGCGACACGAAAGAGCCGATCGTCATGCCCTCGGCCGTGCCGAACCTGCTCGCCAATGGCTCGCAGGGCATCGCGGTCGGCATGGCGACCTCGATTCCGCCCCACAACATCGCCGAACTCTGCGACGCCGCGCTCTATCTCATCGCCCATCCCGACGCCGAGACGCAGGCGCTTTCCACTTTCGTGCCGGGACCGGATTTCCCGACCGGCGGCGTGGTCATCGACGACAAGTCGGCGATCATCGAAACCTACCGGAGCGGGCGCGGCGCGTTTCGAGTGCGCGCGCGCTGGACGAAGGAGGATACGGGCCGCGGCGGTTGGGTCGCGGTCGTCAACGAAATTCCTTATGGGGTGCAGAAGTCGCGGCTGATCGAGCAGATCGCGAACCTTCTGAACGAGCGCAAGATTCCCCTCCTCGCCGACGTCCGGGACGAATCGACCGAG
This sequence comes from Roseiarcus sp., assembly GCA_036510135.1. Lineage (GTDB taxonomy): Bacteria > Pseudomonadota > Alphaproteobacteria > Rhizobiales > Beijerinckiaceae > Roseiarcus. The sequence continues at coordinate 2,473 of DATCEJ010000423.1, forward strand.
GACGTGCGCATCGTGCTCGAGCCGCGCACCCGCGCGGTCGAGGCCGAGACGCTGATGGAATCCCTGTTCAGGCTGACCGAGCTCGAGGCGCGGGTCTCGGTCAACATGAATGTCCTGGTCGACGGGGTCACGCCCAGGGTCGTTTCGCTTGGCGAAGCGCTCAGGCAATGGCTCGATCATCGCCGCAACGTCCTGGTGCGGCGCTCGCGTCACCGGCTGGCGGCGATCGACAAGCGGCTCGAACTGCTCGCCGGCATGATCATCGTCTTTCTCAATCTCGACGAGGTCATTCGCATCGTTCGCGAGGACGACGACCCGAAAGAGGCGCTGAAAGCCCGCTTCAGCCTGTCAGAGCTGCAGGCCGTCTACGTTCTCGACACGCGGCTCAGAAGCCTGCGCCGCCTCGAGGAAATGGCGCTGCGCAAGGAACAGGATGAGCTGACCAAGGAGAAGGCGACGATCGAATGGCTGCTCGCCAGCGAAAAGAAGCAATGGCAGATGATCGCGGTCGAGATCCGCGACGTCAAAAAGAAATTCGGCCCCGACACCAAACTCGGAAAGCGGCGCACCAGTTTCGAGGCCGCGCCGGATGTCATCATCGCCGACCTGGCTGAGGCGTTGATCGAGCGCGAGCCCTTGACCATCGTCGTGTCGCAGAAGGGTTGGATCCGGGCGATGAAAGGTCAGGTCGCCGATCTCACCACGGCCACGTTCAAGGGCGATGACGGATTGAAGACCGCGTTCTTCGCCGAAACGACCTCGAAGATTTTGGTGCTGGCGAGCGACGGCAAGGTGTTCACGCTCGAAGCCTCGAAACTGCCCGGCGGGCGAGGGCAGGGTGAGCCGATCCGTCTCATGGCCGACATCGACGAAAGCGCTTCGATCGTGGCCGTCTGGGCTTACGGGCCAAGCGTGAAGCGGCTCATCGCGTCAAGCGACGGCAACGGCTTTGTCGTCGGCGACGACGAGCTCCTGTCTTCCACTCGCAAGGGCAGGGCGGTGCTCAACGTCACGGCGCCGGCGACTGCGGCGCTGATCGTTGCCGCCGCGGGCGACCATGTCGCGATCATAGGGCAGAACCGCAAGATACTCGTGTTCCCGTTTGCGCAGCTCAACGCAATGGCGCGCGGCAAGGGCACGCGGCTTCAGCGCTATAAGGACGGCGGCATTTCCGACGCCAGGGTCTTCGCCATTGCCGAGGGTCTCACCTGGCGCGACTCGGCCGGGCGCACCTTCACGGTCGCCAGGCCGGAGCTTAAAGAATGGATCGGCAATCGCGCCGAAGCCGGCCGCCTGCCGCCGAAGGGCTTCCCGAAGAACAATAAGTTCGAAGGGTAGGGCGCCTGGCCGCCAAGCGGCCCGCGCCTTTGGTCGGGATCGATCGTTTTCAATCGCTTAGGCGCCTAAAACTGTCCGGTCTTTCGATTCCGCCGAGGCCTCTTCGGGAGGTGAACCCGCGTGGAATAGCTTGAGAGGCGGCGGCGGCGCCGCCGGAAATCGGAGGTCGAACGCGTCAGGCAAACTGGGGCTTGCGCTATATCCGGTTGGATCGGTCAGCCTATGATAGCGATCCATCGCCGCGACCACGGTCACGAGCGCCCGCACGGCTTTCAAGTCGCCGCGTTCGAGCGCCGTGTCCGCGACGCGCAGCGCTTTGGTGAGCCTCGCGACCTGCAAATGGACATAGCGTTCGGGCGCATCGAACCGGCGCCGGGCGATGGCGGCATCGATCTCGCGCCGGATCGTTTTAACGCTGACCTTGCGGACTTCCGCGATCTGTTCAGGGCTATAGCCGGAAGCGAGCAGGTCGAACGAGCTCTGGCTCCAGGCGAGTTTCGCCATTTTGCGTGCTTTTGCCGCGCCTCGTTCGCGGGCGCGTCCGGATTGCGCTTCTTGATCTTCGGTCATGATAGGACCATCGCTGGATGATGAATGACAGAACACTTATAAGCTTAATTCTGATTTTCAGCAACAAAGTGTCGGAGACTTGTGCAAAATAAATGAGCGGTTAAGAGCGGGTCTGACTGCAAAGGCGGTCTTTCTGTGTTAAACGTAATGCCTGAGTAAGGATAGGCAGGGAGAGGCTGTGGCGGAGCCCAAGCGCGCCGAGCGTCCGCGAGGCGGTCTGCCCAGGAA
>DATCEJ010000424.1:0-4758 GCA_036510135.1 Roseiarcus sp.
TCGGCCACGGCGTCCATCAGGTGCTCGCTGGCGTCAACGGTCCGCTGATGGCGCCGACGCCGCTCACGCTGGCCGAAACAGCGTCCGTGTTCGGCGAGATGCTGACCTTCCGCTCGATGCTCACCACGACGAAGGATCTGACTGAGCGCAAGGCGATGCTGGCGTCGAAGGTTGAGGACATGCTCAACACGGTGGCGCGCCAGATTGCGTTCTACAAGTTTGAGCGCGCTGTCCACCTGGAACGCCGCAACGGCGAATTGACGACCGAACAGATCAGCCAGTTGTGGATGAACACGCAGTCAGAAAGCCTCGGCCCCGCGCTCGCGCTCAGGCCCGGCTACGAGACCTATTGGGCCTATATCGGGCATTTCATTCACTCGCCCTTCTACGTCTACGCCTATGCGTTCGGCGATTGCCTGGTGAATTCACTGTACGGGGTTTATGAGCGTTCTAGCGACGGCTTCGCCGAGCGCTATCTCTCGATGCTCGCCGCCGGCGGATCGAAATCCTATTCCGAGCTGCTCGCGCCATTCGGCCTCGACGCGAAGGATCCGGGCTTCTGGACAATCGGCCTTTCGGTGATCGAGCGGATGATCGACGAACTGGAGACGATGGCGTAGGGCCGTCGATCTCCCAAGCGCCCATTACGTAATATGTAGCGCCTTAATGATCTTACGCGTCACGCTCGACAGCAATATTTGGGAGCGAATCTTCGATTCGAATGAACCCGAAAGCTTGGCGATCAGGGATGCCCTCGCAGAGAAAAGGGTTGAAGGCTTCATCTGCGAGTCTGCGTTTCGCATCGAGGCAATTCGTAAAAGTCAGCGCGGTGCGTACTTCTCGAAACCATCAATGAATATTCACGCGCCGATCGCCGTGGTTCGAGATGGGCGACCGTTTATTCAGCTGTCTTTTGGCCCTGACGATTCTCACCATCCGGGGCTACCCGAGGTTCAAGCTGAGCGACTTCGCCTCGCGGTCGCCGCCGGCCTGCGAGTCATGCGCGGAATGTCGTGGCTTGGATTGCCCTCTCCGAAAGAGATTCTCGATCGATCAATTTTTGTCGAGGAAACGACCTCTCAACGAGATGAGCGTATGCAGCGCCAATCTGAAATAGATGACGAGATATGTAGGAGAGGAGTCGGGAAAGCCCTGTTCGATGCATCAGGAGGTTGGGCAGGCTTCAATGCGACTTCATACTCCGAAAAGAGGGTCGCGCGTGTGTGCGCCGAGTGGGCTGACGGTGAGTTAGCGGCCGCCCATATCGCTTATGCGAACGACATTCTCTGCACGGAAGATTACGCCTTCGGCTCGAAACAATCGATCTTCAACGCAGAAAATCGGGCATGGTTGGTTGCAAGGTTCGGAGTACGATTTGCGAGGCTTAGCGAACTTTATACGATGCTATCTACTTAGCTGCTGGTGCTGGTTCGGCCTCGACGCGAAGGACCCGGGCTTCTGGACGATCGGCCTTTCGGTGATCGAGCGGATGATCGTGGAACTGGAGGCGATGGGCTAGGCGTCAGTCCTCGCCCTGGCCGATCGCGTGCTCGTAGTGCGTCGCCTTTTCGTCGAAGCGGGACAGCACCGCGCGCGCGGCAGGCGGCACGACCGACACTTCCCAGTCCGGACCGGCGAAGGCCTTGACGGCGTCCCATGACGTGAAGCGCATGAGCGTCATGAACTCGACCTCGGTCTCAACCGGCCGGCGGAAAAGCTCCAGTCCTTCCAGGCCCACGACCGACCTCGCCAGAATGCCAGGGAAGATCGTGGTCCCGATCAGCTCCTCATAGCGATCGGCGTTCTCCGGATTTGTCCAGCCTCGCCACACGCGCAAGATCATCTCGTCCTCCCTGTCGCGCCGCCTCATGTCGAAGGACGTGGCTCGCGACCGCCTCGGGATAACGGATCGCGCTACGATCCTCTTGGGAAAAATTGCCATTTCGCCGGACTTTCGTCCGCCCGGCTGAAATTGGTCGATGCGTCGCCTATATTTTATCCTTCCTCACGCCTCTCTCTGCAGGAAATTTGGTTTGGATCAGGACAACGAAGCCAATCGGCTGAGCGCGCGGGCGACTCGCTACGCGCGGCTCGGCGTCAACGCCGGCGCCTTCGCCGCCCGGGTCGGCGTCAATCGGCTGCGCGGGGGCGGGCGCGAGACGGACGCCAAGGCGCTCGCTTCCGCCCTGGGCTCGATGAAGGGCCCGCTCATGAAGGTGGCGCAGATGCTGACCACCATTCCTGACGCCGTGCCGGCGGATTTCGCCGCCGAACTGACGAAGCTCCAGTCGCAGGCGCCGCCGATGGGCGCCTCGTTTGTGCGCCGGCGCATGCAGGCCGAGCTGGGCGTAAACTGGCGCGAGCGTTTCGCTGAATTCGACTTGAAGCCCGCGGCCGCCGCGTCGCTCGGCCAGGTGCACCGAGCCCGGAGCCTCAGCGGCGAGCTCCTCGCCTGCAAGCTGCAATATCCCGACATGGCGTCCGCGGTGGAGACCGATCTCTCCAACCTCGACCTCTTGTTCTCGCTCCATCGGCGCGCGAGCGCCGCGATCGACACCCGCGAGATGGCGCGCGAGATCCGCGAGCGCGTGCGCGAAGAGCTCGACTACCAGCGCGAGGCCAAGATCGCCCGGCTCTATCGGGTGATGCTTGCCGACCGGCCGTTCGTCCGCGTGCCGACGGTCGAGGAAAGCCTGTCGACGCGGAGGCTGCTGACGATGCAATGGCTCGACGGCGAGCCGCTCACCGCCTTCGAGGCCTCAGCCCAGGAAGCGCGCGACGCCATCGCCGTCGGCCTGTTTGACGCCTGGTGGCGCCCGTTCCTGCGTTACGGAATCATTCACGGCGATCCGCATCTCGGCAACTATACCGTCGCCGCTTCGGGTGAGGGTGGCGAGCGTCGGGTCGATGGCGTCAATCTGTTCGACTATGGCTGCGTGCGCATTTTTCCGCTACGGTTCGTGCATGGCGTGGTCGAGCTTTATCGCGCGCTCGAGGCGAACGATAAGGCGCGAATAGCGCACGCTTTCCAGATGTGGGGCTTCGCCAAGCTCACGCCCGGGACGATTGAAGCGATGACCCTTTGGGCGCGTTTCATGTGCGGCCCCATACTCGATGATCGCGTGCGCACCGCCGCCGATGGCGTCAAGCCGTCGGAATACGGCCGGCGCGAAATCGGCCAGGTGATGCGGGCCTTGAGGGCCGAAGGCGGAGGCCTGCCGGTGCCGCGCGAATTCGTGTTTCTCGAACGCGCGACGATCGGCCTCGGCAGCGCGTTCCTGCGCCTTGGGGCGCGGCTCAACTTTCATCGCATGTACGAGGACGCGATTGCAGGCTTCGACGAGGAAGCGGTTGCGCGCCGGCAGGCGGGCGCGCTCGAGGCCGTCGGGCTCGCCGAATGAGACCCATCGTTTTGCCGGTTCGACCTGATCACTTGCGCTTTGCCTGATCGCGCACGCGTCGATACGCGGGCCGCGCCAGGCATGTGTCCAACCATCGCGCCACCTCCGGGCACGCCGACAGGTCGAGCCGGGCCATCCTTCCCCACGCGAGAAGACTCGCCACGTTGAGGTCAGCGACGGTAAAGCTGTCGCCAGCCAAGGACTCGCGACCGGTCAATCCGGCGTTGAGCACGCCGAGAGGTTTTCGGAGCAACAATTCGTTGCGTTCCGACCGCGAAGGGTCGCGAGCGAATTCGGGCAACACCGCACGATGCTCCAGGAGGCCGAGAAGCAGCTCTTCCATCTCCAGAACAGCCCAGAAGCTCCACTGGGCAGCGAGACCCAGATCTTTGGGCCCGGCGAGATGAAGCGGTCCGTCATATTTTTGCGCGAGGTAGATGTTGATCGCCATGGACTCCCATAACGTCACATCGCCGTCCACGAGGGTAGGAATGCGCGCATTCGGGTTGAGTCCAATGTATTCCGCGGTCTGTAAATCGTCGGCGCGGGTGCTTTTCTCTATCAACTGATAGGGCTGGCCCGTCTCCTCGAGCATCCACAGGCATCGCATCGCTCGGGATCTCGGATTGCCATACAATTGAATCATCGTTCGCCTCCACGTCGTGCGGCGCGCTCCAACCGAATCCGCCGGACGGACGCTCGGGACGCCCGACGACCCTAGTCGCGCCCAGCGAGCGCGGCTACAAGCCGCTTCGGTCGGCGTCGAGCTTGCGGGCGCGACCCATAGGGAATCAACATGCCGCGCACACAAGTGGCAATCATCGGCGGCGGTCCGGCTGGCCTGCTCCTCTCCCATTTGCTGCACCGCCATGGAATCGACAGCGTCGTCATCGAGCGGCAGACGAAAGCCTATGTGCTGAAACGCATCCGCGCCGGCGTGCTCGAATTCGGCTCCGTTCAGGTGCTGCGCGATTCGGGCGCCGGCGAACGCATGGATCGCGAAGGTCATGCGCATGACGGAAGCTTCATCGTCTGGCAGGACCGCGATCCGTTTCTCATCGACACCAAGACGCATGCCGGCAGGCCAATGTGGTCGCACGGGCAGACCGCGATCACCGAAGAACTCTACCGGATCCGGGAACGCGACGGCGGACGCATCGTCGAAGAAGCGTCGAATGTCCAGCTCCACGACCTGACCACCTCAGCGCCCAAGGTCACTTACGATAAGGGCGGCGTCGCGGAAACGCTCGAATGCGGCTTCATCGCCGGCTGCGACGGGTTCCACGGCATATCGCGCCAGAGCATTCCGAACTCCGTGCTCAGAATCTTCCAGCGCGCCTATCCGTTCGGCTGGCTC
>DATCEJ010000425.1:0-2175 GCA_036510135.1 Roseiarcus sp.
CGCGCCGAACTGAAGCTTGGCGGGCGGCGCATTGATGGGCGTGAGACGCGCGATTGGCTTTCTGCCCCGAGCGATGACGATTTCCTCTCCGGCCTCTACTCTCGCAAGAAGCTTGGAAAGGTTGGTCTTCGCAGCGTGTACGGTGACAATAGACATCATGCCCTCCGCCTTAGTCCACATTTTAGCTAACTTTGCCGCGCATGTCACCTCGCTTGCGAACAAAGCGGGAAACATGGTTGCGTCAAACCATGTCGCTCGCCCTGATTCGCTCGAGCCCGGCCGTCGAGCTCAATCCCGAGCAGCAGCTCGCGGTCGAGTATGGGATCGGCGAGGCGAAAGGCTCCGCGCCGCTGCTCGTCATCGCTGGCGCGGGCTCGGGCAAGACGGCGATGCTCGCGCATCGCGTGGCGGCGCTCATCCTCTCGGGCGCCGATCCGAAACGCATCATGCTCGCCACCTTTTCGCGCCGCGCGGCAGCGGAGCTTGGCCGTCGCGTCGAACGCCTGCTCGCCCGGCGTCTCGCGCCTGAGGCGGCCGCCGCGGCGACGCCGGCCTACGCGGGGACGTTCCATGGCCTTGGCGCGCGGCTCTTGCGCGAATATGCGACCCGTCTTGGTCTCGATCCGCAATTCACAATCCACGATCGCGAGGATTCCGCCGACCTCATGAACTGGGCGCGCCATGAACTGGGCGTCGGCGATCTGAAGCAGCGCTTTCCGACAAAGGCGACGTGCCTTACGATCTATTCGCGCGTCGTCAACGCGCAAGGCGATCTTAAAGTCACGCTCGGCAAATGGTTCCCTTGGATCGCAGGGCACGAGGACGCGCTGCGCGGGCTGTTCGCGTCTTACGTCGAGATGAAGCAGCGCCAGAACGTGCTCGATTACGACGACCTCCTGCTTTATTTCGCCCAGATGCTGGCCGAGCCGGTGATCGCCGCGGAGATCGCCGCTCGCTTCGATCATTTGCTCGTCGACGAATATCAGGACACCAATGCGCTGCAGGGCGAGATTGTGCTGCGCCTAAGGCCTCTGGGACGGGGTCTGACCGTGGTCGGCGACGATGCGCAGGCGATCTATTCCTTCCGCGCCGCGACGGTGCGCAACATTCTCGATTTTCCCGCCGCCTTCGATCCGCCGGCGCATGTGGTGACGCTCGAGCGCAACTATCGTTCGAGCGGCGCGATCTTAGCCGCGGCCAACGCAGCCATTGCGCTCGCGCCGGAGCGCTTCGCCAAGACACTTCGCACCGACCGGCCGCATGGGCCCCTTCCCGCTTTGGTCACGGTTCTGGACGACGCCGACCAGGCGCGCTTCGTCGCCACGAGCGTACTCGCCAATCGCGAGGCGGGGGCCTCGCTCAAGGCCCAAGCAGTGCTGTTTCGCACCTCCCACCACAGCGCGGCGCTCGAACTCGAACTCACCCGCCGCAATGTGCCGTTCGTCAAATTCGGCGGCTTGAAGTTCCTCGACGCCGCGCATGTCAAGGACGCTGTCGCGCTCATGCGCTTTGCCGAAAATCCGCGCGATCGAGTCGCGGGGTTTCGCATCGCCCAGCTCTTGCCCGGCGTCGGGCCAAAGGTGGCGGAGACCATCGTCGCCGCCGCGTCGGCCGACGACGGCTTCGCGACCATGGCGGCTTTGTCGACTCCCGCCAAGGCGCGGGACGGCTTTCCCGCCTTCGCCGAGCTCATGCGAAGGCTTGCGTCGCGCGCCGCGCCGTGGCCGGCGGAGATCGCCGACGCGGTCGCTTGGCTGAGCCCGCTCATGGAGACGCGCTACGACGACGCGCGCATCCGGATGGGCGATCTCGAGGCGCTCGAGCGCATCGCCGCCGAGTTCCCGTCACGCGAGCGATTCTTGAGCGAGCTTGCGCTCGATCCGCCTGACACGACCAGCGACGAGGCCGGACCGCCGCTGAGGGATGAAGACTTTCTCATCCTTTCGACCATCCATTCGGCCAAGGGGCAGGAATGGCGCTCGGTGTTCGTGCTGAACTGCGTCGACGGCTGCATTCCCTCCGACCTAGCCACCGGCTCGTCGGAGGAGATCGAGGAGGAGCGTCGTCTGCTCTATGTCGCCATGACGCGGGCGAAGGACGAACTCGCGCTCGTCACGCCGCAGCGCTTCTATGTCCATGGACAGCCCAAGAATGGCGACCGCAGCGTCTATGCGG
>DATCEJ010000426.1:0-8325 GCA_036510135.1 Roseiarcus sp.
TAATTCCCGTTTTACGTCGGAGCCTGTCCAGACAGCCCGCAGAAACTTCCGCTTTGGGTCGACTTGACCCGTTCGCGAAGCGTCGCCGAATGACGGCTATTTGCGCAAACCAGCCTTCCAGCCGGTACAGGGAATGTCCGAGACGCCCTTCGCAGACATTGCCGGTGGTGCAGAAATCAAGATTTATGCACAGCAAATCGCGACCAGCGACATCAACGGCTTACGGTGCAGATGTTCGGTTCGAAATGTCCACTTTCCCCCCAAAGCCGACAACCTGATTGAGTTTCGACCCTACGCGAGGCGCCAGACCGTGACCGGCTCCTCGTAGCCGCGCACGGGGAGGGCCCCGAGCAGCAGAGCCTCACCGACGGCGTCTCCCGCGGCTTCACGCACGGTGTCGGAGACGATGAGTTGCGAACCCACCTCCTTGTTGAGGCTCTCGAGCCGCGACGCCAAATTCACCGTGTCGCCGATGACCGTATATTCCTTGCGGCGCGGCGAGCCGACCGTGCCGGCCACGGCCTGGCCGATATGGATGCCGATGCCGAGGCGGATCGGCCAGGGATTGCCGACGTTGCTCGCGTCGATGGCGCTCAGCATCTCGCGCGCCGCCTCGACGGCGTTGACGGCCTCGAGAGGATCGTCGATTGGCGCGCCGAAGATGGCGAGCAGGCCGTCGCCCAGAAACTTGTTCACGATGCCGTTGTGCCGGTCGACGGCGTCGACCAGGATTTCAAAGACGGCGTCGAGACGCTCGACGACCTCGGCCGGCGTTCGACTGCGCGCCGCGGCGGTGAAGCTGCGGATGTCGACGAACATGACGCAAACCCGCCTCATTTCGCTGAGCTCGGCCGCGCCGATCGCGAGCAGTTGCTCGACCACCCGTGGCGAGACATGTTGACCGAAGAGGTTGGTCACTTCGTCGCGGGCCGACGCCGCGGCGAGCGCACGCCGGAAATGGCTCTTGATCGTCGCTCCGACAGAACCCGCCAGCACGCCGGCCGCCAGAAGAACGGCGCTGCGCGTCAGATGAAAGCCGATGCTCAAGTCCGGGTCCTCGGTTTGCCAGTCGAGATGCAGAATGACAAAAGCGAGGACGAAGAGTTCGACCGCGGCGACCGCTCCGGTGAAGGCCGACAGCGCAAAATCCAGCCGCAGTGTCGAGAGAATGATGAAGAGAAAATAGAGCAGCGCCGGCCACGTGCCGAAAACGATGACGGGCGCGGACAGATAGCCGGCGAGAAGATAGAGCAGCACCGTCGGAAAGCTCGTTTCGACGAGTGCGTTCGCGTAGCGGCCGAAGACCGGATAATTTCGACCGCGACGAAGGAACATCGTGACCAGGCCGGCGGCGAACAGTTCGTAAGCGATGAAAGCCGAGAACGTCGTCAAGGCGGCGCGCTCCGGGAGTCGATCGTGATAGATCGACCGGACAAAGCCAGGGGCGAACGTCGCGGCCAGGAGGATGAGAACCAGGATCAAAGCCTGCAAGGCGGCCAGGATCAGCATCCGGCGCCGCTCGCTGATGAGAATTTCGCGGTTCAGGTGGCGCTGAAACGTGATGTCGGCGGGGACAGCGGGATCGTCCATCTCGATTCTTTCAGCGTGCCGGTGAACAGCGAAAGCGGGTCGAGGCCGCCTTGCGACAGCGATCCTGCCTACGGCCTATTCTTGCCGATGGCAGGACGCTTTTCGGCCCCTGCTTGCGTCGGCGATGGGCCTTGTGGAGTGTGCCGAGATAGGCTATGTACGCCAAATCGAGTTTCGGCCGGACGACTTGGCCTCGCCGCGCGCTACGCGTCGGACTGACGACCTTCTTCCTAAATCTCGATCACTCCGAGCCGGCTGCGCAATTGCGGGCCTATCTAAACACGTACCTGAAAGAAGTTACCATGACGCAAGGAACCGTAAAGTGGTTCAACAGCCAAAAAGGCTTTGGCTTTATCCAGCCGGACGATGGCAGCAAGGATGTGTTCGTTCACATCAGCGCCGTTGAGCGCGCCGGACTCTACAGCCTCAACGAGGGACAGAAGGTTACTTTTGACCTCGTCGCGGATCGAAAGACTGGCAAGTCCTCGGCGGATAACCTGAAGGCCGCCTGATCGGCAAAGCCTGACAGCATAGCGCCCTGACCACGGATGTACTGGCAGGGCTTATGTGGTTCGAAATCCCGCGTCCGGCTTGCCGTGCGCGGGTTTTTGTTTTTGGGTTCCTTTGGTCGCAAGCGCATAGTCCGGGAATGAGGTCTGTTCGCGGCGGCTGTCGAGGTGATGCGAGACGCCGAGCCCTTGGTCCGGCGACGGCGCCTCCCACCCGCGCTAACGAGAAGGCCAGAGAGGCCGCCAAATCATGACTCTCCACAAATTCGTGCTTGGGCAGGCTGTCGATTTCGACGGGAAGCTCCCATCGATGTCGAGGCCCAGGGGCCCTTTTGAGATCGTGAGCGTGTTGCCGGTCGAGGACGCCAGCTCGCTCACCTATCGCGTCAAGAGCCAGGCCGAGCCATTCTCGCGCGCCGCCAAAGAAAGCGACCTCGTCGCCGTGGACACGCCGCCGAGCCAACGAACGACGGCGCCGCTGTCAGCCGATCCCGTGTCTCGAAGATGGTTGCCCCGGCCGGTCCGATCGCGGTGACGACCTCGATCAACTTCGGTCCGGTCTGAACGATCGAATCGGGATCTTGGCCTCGTCGGTGGAAGGCGAGTGGGAGATCGCAATGCGAGCTGCCGTGAAGCGCCGCTTCAGCCGGCGGCGGCTACTGGGTCAGCTCAAACCGCGCGGTGACGGTCACGGTCAACTTGGTCTCGCCCGCCTCGATCGGCGTCGGGGCAGGAGCGCCGGCAGCATAGGCGCGCGAAAAGGCGACGGGCATTTGGCGGCCGGCTTCTTCCGTGAGCACCATCAGCCTGCCTAGTCTCGCGCCCCCGGCGTTGGCGTAGATCTCGGCCTTCCGCCTGGCGTCGGCGACGGCAAGCGGGCGCGCCTTATCAAGCAGCGCGCTCGGATCATTGTGGCCAAAGCCAATGCCGTAGATTGAATTGGCGCCGGCGGCCACGGCCTTGTCGAGCAGCGCGCCGAGATGGGGAATGTCGAGAAGCGTCACACCGACGTTGTTGCTCACGCTATAGCCGGTGATCGTCGGCGCGCTCTGTTGGCCAGGTGAGGGCTGCGAGAAAATCGGCGAAATCGACATTTCTGAGGTCTGGATGTCGGCGGGAGCGACCCCCTCCGCCTTGATGAGCGACACGAGCGCATTGGCCGCTTTTGCATTCGCCGCCATCGCCTCGCCCGCCGTTTTTCCCGTGTTCGTGACGCCAAGCGTCAATTGGACGAAGTCAGGCGCGGCGCTGACGCTGCCCTCGCCGCTGACTTCGACCCATCGGTCGTTACTGCTGTCGTTCGAGTGCTCAAGCGCCCGCGCCGGCGAAATCGCCGCGAGCGCCGCCCCGAATGCGATGAAAGCCAATCTGAGCCGCATGGGCTTCCTCCCGGTCCAAGACACCTGTCGCTTAAGAGGGATCAGAACGCAATTGCTTGTTCGAGTGATGACCGTTTGGCCCGAAACGGCCAACGCTCGATCGGCTCGCTCCGTCGCGGTTCGGCGTCGAGGGACCGTTCAATCAGAGAATCTATTGGCGCAAGCGATCCGTCGCGCCTTATCCAGCGAGCGGCCCTTCGGCGACGAGCACCACCTTGCCGACATGGCTTCCGCTTTCCACGTAGGCGTGCGCCGCGCCAGCCTCGGCCAGGGGAAAGGTTTTATCGACGATCGGCTTGATTTTGCCGGCTTCGATCCAGGGCCAGACGCGGGCTTCGACGGCGGCGGTCACGCGCGCCTTTTCGTCGGCTGAGCGCGGCCGCAGCGTCGACCCGGTGAGGATGAGCCGATCGCGCATCAGGCGCATGAGGTCGATTTCCGCCTTTGCTCCGCCCTGGGTGGCGATGAGGACATTGCGCCCGAGAGGCTTCAGGCAGGCGAGATTCTTGGGCGTATAAGCGCCGCCGACCATGTCCAGAATGACGTCGGCTCCGCCTTCGGCCTTGATCCGCTCCACGAAATCCTCCGCCTTGGAGTCGATCGAGACGTCGGCGCCGAGTTTTAGCGCCGCCGCGGCTTTATCCGCGCCGCGACTGGTGGCGATCACTTTGGCGCCTGCCGCCTTGGCCATCTGGATCGCCATGACGCCGATGCCGGACGTGGCTCCGTGCACCACGAAGGTTTCGCCGGATTTGAGGGCTCCGCCTTCCAACACATTCGCGAAGACGGTAAAGGCGGTTTCCGGCAGGGCGGCGGCTTGCACCAGGCTAAGCCCCTTAGGAATGGGCAAAACGTGCCGGGCGTCGACCACGCAATATTGCGCGTAGCCGCCCCCGCCGAGAAGCGCGCAGACCTGATCGCCGATCGACCAGCGGGTCACGTTTTCGCCGACGGCGGCCACCTCTCCCGCAACTTCCAGGCCCAATGTCTCCGGCGCGCCTGGCGGCGGGGGATACAAGCCCATGCGCTGAATGATGTCCGGCCGATTCACGCCGGCCGCCTTCACGCGGATCAAGAGTTCGCCGGGAGCCGGTTTGGGGGTTGGGATTTTCGCAGCTTTCAACGCGTCGGCTGCGCCTTTGCCCCCCTCGACAATTGTGGCAATCATGGTGTCCGGGACCGAACTCACGCAGGCATTTCCCTTTATGGAGAAGTCCGCGGTTCCGGACTCGAGCGATAGCGGAAGTCGCAATGGCTCGCGCCGCCCATGATCGTCTGGGTCCGTGTCAGCTTGATGCGCGAGTCGTAGCCCTCGCAGAACGCGCCGTCGCGGTTGCAGGAGAGGATGTCGCCGATGTCCCCAAGCCCCATGGCGCGATAGGTCTCCGCGTAGCGGCAGCGTTTGACGTTAAAGTCCAGCACGCCGGGCTTGTCGTCGAGGACCTCGATCGTCAGCGCGTCGTCTTTCGTCCAGAGCGGGAGGATCGCCTTGAAGCTTTCGAGATCCGCTTCGCCATCGGCGCGCGCGGCCATTTCGGCGCCTGCGTCGATTGCGGCGCGGCGAATGGCGCGGCGCAGGATCTCGCGCGCTTTCTCTTCCCCGATCGCCTCGCGCATCTCGTCATAGATCGGCGCGATGATCGACGCCTCGATTCTGCGGCGCGCAAGAATGCCAAGCTCGGTGTCGGCGGCCGTTTTCACGCTCTCGTTCATAAGCAGCGAGCCTGCGCCGGGCGCGCGGGACATGTCAAATTCGCGGGCGTTCTCTATGGGCGACTTGACAGGGGTCGGGAGAGGCGACGAGTTATGGCGCCTGCTGGCGGCAGATGGCGCATTGTGCGCCAAGGGAGGAAAGCCATGCCGATCGCTCGGATGGATCATTTCACCATCCTCACGACCAACGCCGAAAAGACGGTCGCGTTCTATAACGACATGCTCGGGTTCACGTCCGGGCCGCGCCCGGCCTTCTCGTTCCCCGGCGCCTGGCTCTACAACGATGGCAAGGCCGTGCTGCATGTCGTCGAGAGACCCTCCATTCCGGAAGGCGGCGGTGTGCTCGATCATATCGCTTTCTGGGGTACGGACCCGTCGGCCTACGTGGCCAGGCTCAAGGCGCGCGGGATCAAATACGACTTGAGGCGCTTGCCTGAGAACGGCCACGCCGCCGGGCTCTGGCAATTGTTCTTCTTCGACCCCAGCGGCGCGCGGGTCGAGATCGACTTCGCCGCGAGCGAGACTGTGGACGGACAGGGGTAGCGCATGCCGCCTCGTCCTGAGGAGCGCCAAAGGCGCGTCTCGAAGGACGTTCGAGTGCGCCGCGCCGCTTGACGCGTACCGGATCATCCTTCGAGGCCGCTACGCGGCGCTCAGAATGAGGATAGGGGATGCATGAGTGGCGACGCGATTGCGTGCTTGCCATCACGTCTCGCCTCCCGCTAAGAGCCGCGACCGAAAGCGGGACATTTCCCGCCAACAGGACTTGCCTTGCGCAACAATTCCATCGTTCAGGTCGGCCAGGGGCCTCTTGCCGCCCGTTTCGGTCCTGCGCTGCCGTTGGCGCTGATCGCCGGGCCGTGCCAACTCGAAAGCCGGGGCCATGCGCTCGAGATGGCTCAAGCTCTCAAGGAGATCGCGGCGCGACGTTCCATCGGCCTTGTCTTCAAATCGTCCTTCGATAAGGCCAATCGAACGTCAGGGTCGGCCAAGCGCGGGATGGGGCTCGAAGCCTCGCTGCCTATCTTCGCCGAAATTCGCGAGACGCTCGGCCTTCCCGTCATCACCGATGTGCACGAGAGCACGCAATGCGCGCCAGTTGCGCACGCGGTCGACGCGTTGCAGATCCCGGCTTTCCTGTGCCGCCAGACAGACCTTTTGATCGCAGCGGCCGAGACCCGAAGGCCCGTCAACGTCAAGAAGGGCCAGTTCCTTGCGCCTTGGGACATGAAGAACGTCGTCGCCAAGCTCGACGCCGCCGGTTTGGCTGACATCCTGGTGACCGAACGGGGAGCAAGTTTCGGCTACAATACGCTGGTCTCCGACATGCGCGCGCTGCCGATCCTCAAGCGCGAGACTGGCGCGCCGGTGATCTTCGACGCCACCCATTCTGTGCAACAGCCGGGAGGGCAGGGGACGTCCTCGGGCGGCGAGCGCGAATTCGTAAGGGTGCTGGCCCGCGCCGCCGTGGCGGTCGGCGTCGCTGGCGTCTTCATCGAGACCCATCAGGACCCCGACCACGCACCGTCGGACGGTCCCAACATGGTGCCATTGAAGGCCTTCGAATCGCTCGTCGCCGAACTGCAGGATTTCGACAAGCTCGCCAAGCGTCACGCCGAAAGCGCCTGACGCACGCTCTTGTCACATGAAGGTCGTGTGACTGATATATATTTGGAGGGCCGGCCCGAAGACGAGTCCGATGGACAAATATCTCTTCAGCTACGCAACCGCGAGCGACCCGCCAATCAAGCGCGGCCTGATCCGGCTCGTCGAAAAGGCGACCGGCCAGCCGAAGTTGAAGCGGATGTATGTCCATAACCAGCGCTTTCCGCGCGTGGGGGAGACATTCTGGCAGGCTGCGGTGCGTTCGCTCGAGCTCGACGTGCGCTACGACCCCCGTGCGCTCGCCGCCGTGCCGAAGACGGGCCCTGTGGTGTTCGTCGCCAATCACCCTTACGGCGTGCTCGACGGCACGATGTGAGTGAGAACGACAAAATCAGACCTAACCTTGCTCACGAGCCAGGCGATGACGACGCCGTCGAGCACGCTTTGCGTCCCGAAGCCGAGTGAACGCACCCCAAATGGGCTTGTTCCTCTTCGCGTGGTCCCCAGTCAGCCGCGGCCGTGATAGGGCGCCACGCCCTGATCGGGAATCCACACCCCTTTCGGCGCCTTGCCGCTCTGCCAGAACACATCGATCGGCATGCCGCCGCGCGGGAACCAGTAGCCGCCGATTCTGAACCAGCGAGGCTTGAGCAATCCGACCAGGTCCTTGCCGATGCGAACAGTGCAATCTTCATGGAACGCGCCGTGATTGCGGAAGCTGGAGAGATAGAATTTCAGCGACTTCGATTCGACGATCCATGCGCCCGGCGCATAGTCGATGACCAGATGCGCAAAATCGGGCTGCCCGGTCACCGGGCACATCGAAGTGAATTCCGGCGCGGTAAAACGGGCGACGTAATCCGTGTCGGCCTGCGGATTGGGGACGCGGTCGAGCGTCCTGGCGTCGGGCGCATCCGGGATGTGCGAGGGGCGCCCCAAATGGGCCAGGGCGGGCTGCGGTTTTTTCATCGGCCCGTTTAGTCCCAAGCTCTTTCACCTGCAAGACTGGGGCGATGAAATCTACCTCTGTTGCCCGCCGCCGAATTCGGACGAAACGTATCCGCTAAGCCGAACACAGACACCGTTGGATGCCTGCACGCCAGGAAAGCCGGCGACGTTGCACTTCGTGGCCGCTTCCGCCTGCTTCGGCTTGTCGGTGTGGTGCTGCGACGGCAACTCGGCCGCCTGCGCGACAACGGCTGTGACGACAGTGGCGACCATGGCGAGGGCGACGCATCGTTGAACAATCATGAGGTTCCCACCGATCGGCGCCTGCGACACTGTGGCCGAATTATAGTCGTGTCAGTGCGCATAGACGCCATATTGGGCGGCTATGGGGCAGGCGGCAAGCGGCATTCAAGGCGGACTTGCAAGGCGGGCTTGCCACTCAGCGTGCAATCGTTGAGGAAGACAGGGGCTCAATCTGGGATCGCGGGAAGGCATGGAGACTTCGCCTGCTTTTGCACGCCCTTTCGCACATCGCTCGGTAGGGCTTTCGTGGCTCGGAGGCTTGGCGCTGCTTGCGGTCG
>DATCEJ010000427.1:0-6735 GCA_036510135.1 Roseiarcus sp.
ACCAGGATCTCGTCACCTTCGAGGAAGGCGCCATCGCCTACGACCACCAGGACGCGGCCGGTTTCATCGAGCTGAACGCCCTGCGACTGCGGACGCTGGCGAAGCGGAGAAAGAAGGCGGCGAAGGCGTAAAAGCGCACGAGAGCTTGTCCGCTAGTCACCCTTGCATCTTCACTCCAGCTTGACACCCTTCGCTTTGGCCGCGGCGGCGACGAACTTCATCGTCTGCGCGAAGGCGTCCTTGAGCGGCTCGGCGGTCCTGGCGTCGGAAATCTCGGCGAAGCGCGCGGCGATCGTCTCGGGCGTGCGCTCGCTCTCATCGAGATAGATTCCGGGCGTCTCGCCGATATGCGTGACCGCGAAGACGCCGGCGCCGGCGCCCAGAATGACCCGCGAGGGTGCGTTCTCGCTCACGAGAAACAGCACGCCCGGCGTCACCGATTCCGGCGTCATGAGCTCCGCGGCGACCGGGGACAGAAGGCCCTCCGTCATGCCCGTGCGCGCGGTCGGCGCGAGCACATTGACGCGGATGTCGGTCCTCGCCCCCTCGAGGTGCAGAACGTTCATGAGGCCGATCATGCCGGCCTTCGCGGCGCCGTAGTTCGCCTGGCCGAAATTGCCGTAAATGCCAGACGCCGACGAAGTGAGCACGATGCGGCCGTAGTTGCGTTCCCGCATGCCGGCCCAGACGGCCTTCGTGCAATTGGCGGAGCCGATCAGGTGCACGCGGAGGACGAACTCGAAATCCGCCATGTCCATGTTGGCGAAGGTCTTGTCGCGCAGCACGCCCGCATTGTTGACGAGGATGTCGACGCGGCCCCACTCTCTTTCCGCGCGCGCCGCCATTGCGGAAACCTGCTCGAAATCGGCGACGTCGGCGGAATCGGCCATAGCGATCCCGCCGCCGGCGCGAATCTCCTCCACAACCCTCAGTGCGTTGTCGGAAGCGACGCCGTTTCGACCGAGGTCATTGACAACGACCTTCGCGCCGCGCCTGGCGAGTCCAAGAGCATGGGAACGTCCGAGGCCTGAGCCGGCGCCGGTGACAATGGCGACCCTGCCGTGAAACTGGATTGTCATGACATTCCCCCGTGCAGGCGCCTCCATCCGCGAGGCGATGCTCCGGGCAGGTTAGTCCCCGCGGCGCTCAGCTTACAACATCGCGCAGTTCGCTGATGCCTGACCCCTGCGGTCAGATTGCGCTCGCCTCGGCCTTCGCGAGTATGCAGCCTGAAATCAGCCAATCGCCGTTCGGCGCACGCCGAAAGCTGTAGAGCGCCGTCCAAACGACGTTGTCGTTGTCGACGAGAGTAGCCTCCAGGCTCGCCTCGTCGCCCGAGTCCTTGAAGGCGCCAAAGTCAGCGCTGCGATGGCGGTAGACCGGGGCATAATGGTCGCGAACCATCGCCATGAAGTGATCGGCGTCGCTGAACCTGTCCTTGATCGTGGGGGCCGCGAGCGCGTACGCCGCCTGCCCATCGTCCCGCTGAAGAGCGTCGAATTGCCGCTCGACGATGGCGCGTGAGCTGGCGGCGGTCAGATCCTCCGCCGACGCGGTCCCGGCCCACAGGGTCATTGCGACCGCCGCCGCTCCGACCATTTTTCTCATCGGCCTCATGATCGCCTCATATTCGAGCGTCTATCCCTTATACGCGCTCTGCCGCACAATGGTTTCACTTGGGCGGCGAAACCTGGGCGGTTCGATCGTCAGTCCTGCGGAAGACCGCGGTCCAAATGTTCGCGCCGTGTTACACAGGCGTCACATTCGCGCGTCAAAGACCGGTCTGGCGGGGAAATGCGTGACTCCGTCGACGATTCGCCCACGCGAAGCGGCGCCCCATGGCTCCAAAGACCGGAAGCGACCTGGAAGAAATCCGCGCCCTTCTCGCCGAGGTGAAAGCTTTACGCGAGGACATTGAGCTCAAAGGCGCCGAGCTAAGAAGCATTTGGAGCGTCGACACGGACAAGTCGAAGGTTCCGTCGCATGTTCTCAATCTCTCCCACTACATCGCGCTGCCCGCGCACGACGTCACCGACCTGCAAGTCCGGCTGGCGGCGCGCGGGCTGTCCTCGCTTGGCCGTAGCGAAAGCCATGTCGCGCAGGCGCTCGATGCGCTCATTGCGACCCTCAAGCGCCTGAGCGGCGAACCGAACGCCCCCTATCCCGCGCCCGTGTTGGCGAGGGCGGGCGCGGCGGAGCTGGTGGATGAGGCCGACCGGCTGTTCGGCAAGCGGCAAAAAAGAGGCCCTCGCGCGCGGATCATGGCGACCTTGCCGCCGGAGGCGGCGGAGCCGCAATTCGTCGACAAGCTGGTCGCCGCCGGCATGGATTGCGCGCGCATCAATTGCGCCCACGACGATTCCGAAATGTGGGGGCGGATGATCGAGAACGTGCGAGCCGCGGCTGCGCGGCTCGAGCGTCCCTGCCGGGTGCTGATGGACATCGCCGGCCCGAAGTGCCGCGTCCTCCGGGTGAAGGCGCCGCCGAAAACGCGCCTGTTGCGCGGCGACCGCATCGTCATGATCGACGAACTGCGCGAGAAGACCAAGGAGCCGATCGCGTTCTCGCTCAATTTTCCCGAACTCGTCGACCAGCTCGCCGTCGGCGTCGAGATCTTCATCGACGACGGCAAGGCGGCGGCGCGCGTGGTCTCCAAATCGCCGGGCCGGGCCGAGCTTGAAATCTATGCCGCCCGCGAGAAGGGGGTGCGGCTGAAGCCCGGCAAGGGCGTCAATTTTCCCTCGACCGAACTCGATCTGCCGCCGCTGACCTCCAAGGACTTCCGCGACCTCGACTTCATCGCCGAGCATGCCGACCTGATCGGCTATTCGTTCGTGCAGCGGGTCGACGACATCGAACTCCTGCAGGATCATCTGGTGGCGCGCGCACCCAAGCGCGAGCCGCCGGGGCTGGTGTTGAAGATCGAGACGCCGCTCGCATTGCGCAATCTGCCGCAGCTCATCCTGCAGTCGGCCGCGCACAATCCGACCGCGGTGATGATTGCGCGGGGCGACCTCGCGGTCGAGCTCGGCTTCGCCAGGCTCGCCGAAATGCAGGAGGAAATCCTGTGGCTGTGCGAGGCGGCGCAGACGCCGGTGGTGTGGGCGACGCAGGTGCTCGACAATTATGTGCGCGACGGCGTGGCGAGCCGCGCCGAGATGACCGACGCGGCGATGGCCCAGGGCGCCGAATGCGTGATGCTCAACAAGGGCCCCTATCTCACTGAGGGCGTCGGCTTCCTGCGCGATGTGCTGACCCGCATGGATCGCCACCACGCCAAGAAATTCGCCCGCCTCCCTTCGCTCAAGCAATGGGCGTGACAGGTTGTTGGAGGCTGCGCCCGGAAGGAAACGCGCAGCCTCCAATCACTCAGTCCGTCAAGACCTCCCCGAACTGCTCCCAGCTGGCGCCGTTGAACGAAGCGAGCGCCTCCTGACGGATCGGACTGAAATTGTCGGGCGAGGTGTTGATCTTGATGCCCGGCAGCAGCATCGGCAATTCCAGATCCTTGAGGTTCGCCGCCTGTTTCATGACGCTGGCGCGCGACAGGTCGGCGCCGCATTGCTTGAGCACCTGAACCATCGTCGCGCCAAGCCCGAAGCCATAGACCGCGAAGGCGTCGATCAGTTCATGCGGCGTCATGTATTTCTCTATGAACGCCGCATATTCCTTGAAGCCGGGGTCGTCCTTCCAGCGCGCGTCGGTCGGATCCTTGCCGTAGACCGCGGTGATCACGCCCTTCGATTTGTCGAGACCGGCTGGCTTCATGACGCTCGCAATCGATTGTGAGACGTCGGTCATATAGCGGACCGGCGTCCAGCCGATGTCGAACGTCTTGCGGATCGCCTGGGCGGCGAATTTGGGCGTCGCCGCGATTAGCAACACGTCGGCCCCCGAACCCTGCAAGGTCACCACCTGCGAATCGACGGTCGGCTCCGAATTCTCGTAGGAGGCTTCCTTGATCAGCATCCCGGCGTGGTCTGCGCCGAGGCCCTCCTTCAGGCCGGCCAGATATTCTTTACCGAAACCGTCATTCGCGTAGAGGATCGCGATCTTCGCGTCGGGCTTGGTCTTCAAGATGTGCTTGGCGAATATCTTCGCCTCCGTCACATAGCTCGGCTGCCACCCGATGGTCCAAGGGAAATGCTGCGGGTCGGCGAAGATCGCCGCGCCCGTGGCGACGAACAATTGGGGGATCTTGTTGTCGTTGAGATATTGCCGGATCGCGACGTTGGGGGGCGTGCCGAGGCTGTTGAAGATGAAAGCGACCTTTTCCTCTTCGACCAGGCGGCGGGTTTGCTCGACCGTCTTCGGCGGGCTGTAGCCGTCGTCGAGGCTGATGAGATTGATCTTGCGGCCGTTCACGCCGCCCTGCTCGTTGATCATCTTGAAATAGGCGGTTTCGGTGCGGCCGATCACCCCGTAGGCGGAGGCCGGGCCACTGTAGGGCATGGTCTGCCCGATCTTGATCTCGGTGTCGGTGACGCCGGGCGCATTGTCGGCGCGGGCCGAGCCGGCGCTCGCCGCGAAAGCCGCGGCGGCGGCGCTCGATTGCAAAAATGTCCGTCGATTGATCATGGCGCTTCTCCCTTTCCTCCGTAATTTGCGGCGACATTGGCGTCGCCGCCCTCTTCAACTTTCGCGCCAAGACGAGCGATCGCCCGCGCCGCGCCGGCTGCTCCCATCGGCATCGCCGCCATTATCAGAATCAGCAACACTCCGTAAATTGCGCCCGGCAGCGCCTTGGCGCTTTCGCCGAAACTGACCGTGAGCTGGTCGGCGATGTTGGGCACGAACTCGATGAACAGGGCGCCGAACAGCGCGCCGCCGAGCGAACCGAGGCCGCCGACGACGATGCCGACCAGAAAGGCCAGCGACAGAGGAAGCCCGAAGCTCTCGGGTGAGACAAATCCGACGACGATCGCGCTCAGGCCCCCGGCTACGCCGGCGTAGAGCGCGCTGACCCCGAAACAGCTCGTCTTGTAAAGCGCGGCGTTGACGCCCATCGTCTCGGCGGCGATCGGCTGGTCGCGGATTGCGATCAGGGCCCGCCCGACCCGCCCGCGGACCAGGTTGCTCGCCGCCCAGTAGAGCGCCGCCGCGCAGGCCAAACAGGCGAGGTAGAGCCATTGGTCGGCGCTCAGGGGCAGGCCGAAAGGGGCGTGGGGCTTGGAAACCTGCAGACCCATCGAGCCGCCGGTATAAGGGTCGAACCCCGTGTAGGAAAGCATCTGCGGGGTCGCGACGGCGAGCGCGAAGGTCGCCAGCGCCAGATAGAGGCCGCCGAACCGCAAGGCGGGAAAGCCGAACAGGAATCCCGCGCCAAAGCACACCGCGCCCGCGATCGGAATCGCGACCCAATAAGGGACGCCGAGCTTCGCCATCAAAATCGCCGTCCCATAGCCGCCGACGGCGAAGAAGGCGCCGTGACCGAGCGATATCTGGCCGTTGAAGCCGGTCAGCAAATTGAGCCCCAAAAGAGCGATAGCGAGAATCAGCACCTGTGCGGCTTGGTAGAGATGGTAACCAGAGGCGAAGAATGGAAAGACAAGCGCGAAAATCGCGACGGCGAGAGCGACAAGGGTCTGCGAAGTCCCGCTTCGCTTGACCATGGCTCAGACCCGCGCCACGAGGCGGCGCCCGAACAGGCCAGAGGGCCGCCAGACCAGGACCGCAATGATGATCGCGAGCGCCACCGAGAGTTTCACCTCTGGGCCAACAACATAGGCCCCGACGAGATTCTCCATAACCCCGACCGCGAAGCCGCCGAACGCCGCCCCGAACGGATTGTCGATGCCGCCAAGCACCGCTCCAGCGAAGGCGTAAAGCAGGACTCCGAACATCATATTGGGATCGAGATAGACGATCGGCGCCGCCATCATGCCCGCGATAGCGCCGATCGCGGCCGCCAGCCCCCAACCGATCGCCAGCATCCAGCCGACCCGGATCCCGACCAGGCGACTCGAAACCGGATTTTGCGCCGCCGCGCGCATCGCGAGTCCCAACGGGGTGAAGCGGAAGAAGGCGTAGACCAGGAGCAGCACCGCGAGGGTCACCAGGATCACCCCCGCTTCGTGGGCGGACATATAGCCGGCGCCGAACCACGGACGGCCGGAGAAGGGAGAGTCGAACGAGGTGACCGAATAGCCATAAAGCCAACCGGCGAGCGCGTTGAAGATGAAGGCGAGGCCCAGGAACACGATCACCGAGGTGAGGACCGGCGCGTTGGCGAACGGCCTCACAATCAGCCGCTCGATCACCACCCCGCCGATGAACGAGGCGACCACCGCGGCGAAGAAGGCGCGCCAATAGGGCCAGCCGAGGTCCATCAGCTTCCAGGCGAAATAGGTCGAGAACATCGCCATTTCGCCTTGGGCGAAATTGATCAGATGCGTCGCCTGGTAGATCATCACCAGCGCCAGCGCCATGATCGCGTAGACCCCGCCGAGCGCGAGACCGGACGCCAGTTGATGCAGGAACTCGCCCAAGCTGAGACTGCTCCTTGTCGCTAATAACCGAGATAAGCGCGCCGCACCGCATCGTCGGCGCGGATCATCTGCGAGGGACCGCTCAGCGCCACCCTACCGGTTTCGATCAGCACCGCGCGGTCAGCGAGATCGAGCGCGAGCGAGGCGTTCTGCTCGACGATCAGCAGGCTCACGCCCTCGTCGCGATTGATGTCGCCAAGCGCGCGAAAGATTTCCGCCACGACGAGCGGCGCAAGGCCGAACGACG
>DATCEJ010000428.1:0-2917 GCA_036510135.1 Roseiarcus sp.
CACGTCGAGAAGCCCCCCTGCCGCAATT
The DNA here is from genome assembly GCA_036510135.1 of Roseiarcus sp. Lineage (GTDB taxonomy): Bacteria > Pseudomonadota > Alphaproteobacteria > Rhizobiales > Beijerinckiaceae > Roseiarcus. The sequence continues at coordinate 29 of DATCEJ010000428.1, forward strand.
CGTAGCTCCGCAGCTTTCCCAGCTCGTCGCGAAGCCACCCTCCGGGCCGCAATGGGTGCACGAGATCAAACTCGACGGCTATCGCATGGCTGCACGGATCGACAATGGCCGCGTGCAACTGCTGACGCGCACCGGGCTTGACTGGACCGACAAATATCCGACCGCCATCGCGGCGCTCGCGAACCTCAACGTGAAGACCGCCTATATCGACGGCGAACTTTGCGGCGTCGACGACGCTGGATTGCCGAGCTTCGCCCATACCCAAGCTTCCGGTCAGTCGGCGAAATTGTCGATCACCGCGTCGGCGATGGCGCGCTTGGTGATGACGCCGACGACATCGGCGGCGCGAGGCCGACGCGTCCCATGGAAGACGATCGCCGCGCCCGAGCGGTGGCGCTTGAGGCGAGCCAGGACCAGACTCAGTAAGTCGACGTCACGGCACATGACGGGGCGCTTTTCGAGGAATTCGCCGACTGGCCGGTCAGGGTTGTTCACGGTTTCTCGCCAAATGCCTGAGCGAGGCGGGATCAGGCCAACGATCCGGCCCTGGTCTTCGACAATCATCGCGCGCAGATCGTCGACATCTTCCCAGCCGATGCATTCGCGCAACGTCGAACTCGCGTTGGCGATGATGAACCGCGTCTCCATGATGTCTTGAGCCTGCTGGACAAGATAGAGATTGACATGGCGTTCCTTCGGGATGCGATGGCCGCGGTGGCGAAGCTTGATGGTGTAGATCGTTTCGCCGATCAGCGCTCGCCTCACGCCCGACGCGACCGCGACGGCGACGATCACAGGGACGATGATCGCGTAGTCGCGCGTCATCTCGAACACCATGATGATGGCGGTCAGGACGCCGCCGGTTCCCGCGCCGACCATGGCCGCCATGCCGACGATCGCCGCCGACGGCAGAGTCAAGCCGGCGTTTGGAAGAACGAGAACGGCGAGCGACGCGAAAGCCGCGCCGAGCGTTGCGCCGAGAAAGAGCGAGGGCGAGAAAATGCCGCCCGAAGCGCCGCAGCCGAGGCTGACGGTCGTGGCCAGGAGCTTGAGCGCGAACAACAGAACCAGGAGGTTGGTCGCCGTCATGTCCTTGTCGAGGATCGACTGGATGGCGCCATAGCCGACGCCGTCGACATACGAGTGGCCGAAAGCATGAGTGAGGCCGACCATCATCAGCCCTACCAGAGTCATGCCGACGATGTTTTGCGTGTAGACGTTGCCGGGCAGCTTGGGAAAGCCATCCTCCATGAACACCAGAAGCTGAATGAACGCCCAGGCGGCGACGCCGCACAGGGCCCCAAGCAGGGTGAAGGCGATCGCCTCCTCGACGCCGAAAGAGCTGGCGGAGGGAAACAAGATTTCAGGAACGGCGAAGGCCGGATTGGGGCCGATGAGGATGCGCCCGACCAGCGTCGACGCGCCCGTTGCGATGACGACCGGCAGGAAGGTGCGGTTGGAGACTTCGGGCAGAAGGATCTCGATCGCGAACAACACGCCCCCCAGGGGCGTGTTGAAGGTGGCCGCGATGCCGGCGCCGGCGCCTGCCGAGAGCAGGGTGATTTTCTGTCCGGTCGAGAGGCCGATCGCGTTTGAAAACGCCGATCCCAGCGCCGCGCCGATCTGGATGATCGGCCCCTCCCGGCCGACCGAGGCACCCGAGCCGATCGACAGCGCCGAGGCCAGCGATTTGATGAGAGCGACGATGCCGCGAATGTTGCCGCGTTTGTAGTAGATGGCGTCCATAACCTCCGGGACGCCATGACCTTTGGCCTCGGGCGCGAAGCGCTCGACCAGATAGACGACGAGAAGGCCGCCGAGGATCGGCGAGAGGATGACCCAGTTTCCCCACCGGCTCGGCCCCTCGAGGACGTTGGCGTCATAGGCGATTCTGAACACGCCGTTGAACATGAGGTTGTGGATCAGGCCGATAAGCGACCTGAGCGCCACCGCGCCGACCCCGGTGAAAATCCCGACGCCCAAAGCCAAGAGGCACAGGGTGAGCAGGCTGACGCGCCTTTCATCGAGAGCGCCGGCAGTGACGCTTTGAGACGGAATAGGAGTATCGGCTGTCGCTGACGACATGTCGGCTTCTCTTGGAATCAGGAGGCGATGTCCGTCCCGGACGGATCTCGGGGAAAACGCCGTCAACCCTCAATGAGTTTAGATTAGGGCAGCAATCGCCCGGCCGGCGAGCCCCGCGCGCATGACGAGGCGCACCGAATTCGGCCAAGCCCCATGCACCGATACACGGGGCTAACGGAACACCTTTGGCTGGCTCCAAGGAGACGCGCCCGCTACCCCCTAACGAAACGCCGCCTTACTTGTTCCGGGCTTTGCGTCGGACCGTGCTCAGCCCGGCAGGGCGGTAGACGCGAAAAAAAGCCCCGCGCGAGTAGGGGTGCTCGGAGGCGGGGCAGAAGAGGGGCGCTTCGGGCTGGGGGCAAGAAAGTAAGCGCGCCTCTCACCTTCAACACGATCGGCGCCCTGTTGTTCCGTCGATGCATAAAAGCTCCGTAGGGAGAGACCCCAACGCGCGCCAAAATGAGCGCCCCCGGTTGATGGCGGCGGTGTGGCCCACGTTCCGGAACTTGTCAGGTATCGCTGGCGTTCCGTGGACCGGGCCGTCGCGTTCTATGGCGTAATAGCAGCTCGAAACCTCCCGTCGAGTGGGACGCGGCGGCCTCCTTCAGCAAAAAGGGCGGCCCGAAAGCCGCCCCCTTCCCTTTGGTAAAGAGACCCGCTCACCCCGCCAGCAGCGGCGAGCGCAGCAGCAGGGAATAGTCGAAATAGTCGCCGTTGTTGCCCCCTAACCATTCGTCGAGAAACACCAGCAAGGCTCTCATGCCTGGCAGAGTGGTCGGTGGCGTTTCTGTCAGTGCGTCGAAC
>DATCEJ010000429.1:0-3234 GCA_036510135.1 Roseiarcus sp.
CGCCGCCGCCGGTTCGCGCCGTTTGAAACATCCACCTTCGGTCTGAACAGCTCAAGACTGAAATAGGAGGCCGGGTCACATTGGCGTGTAAGGGTCGCCAGGCGGCCGGTGGGTTGACCGGCCGGGGCGGCGCCTGGCGAACAAACTTGCCATAAGGATCGCGTCGAACGCAGCCGATCGGCGGCCAGCCCCGCGAGCTGCGCGATAGGCTCTTCTGGAGCTGTCGGTTCAACGACCCTTGCTCTTTGTCCTGCCTGATTTCGCGCCGGCGGCCATGGGCGAAATTGGGCTCCCGAGAACCCTGGGCTGAGGTTTTTCGATTGAAAAGCCGTAATTCATCTGTATTGACTGTTTGGCGCGCAGACGCCGGTAAACCCCGCGCGGAGCGAGCCGCGACGGAGGCGGCGGTCCGGTCCGAAGTCAGCGCCGCGAGCGCCGCGCAATCCATTGACAGAACAGAAATGATAGAGTATACTTTTCTGAAGATTGAAATGCCTGGCGATAAGCCTGACGCGCGAGAGGTGATCGATGCTCCCGAAAACGGCCCTCGCGCGCAACCTGAGACGCGAGTTCAGCGGGCGGCGGATTTTTTTATTTGGATTCGCCGCAACCCGTTGAAAAGTCTCGATTCGGCCAAGAGAATCCAAGGAAATGCAAGCTTTTTTCCTTGGATTTCCTTGGATTTCCTTGCAGCCAACTCGCGCGCTGGTTGAATTGCGGGCGTCAAAGAGGCTCTGGCCTTACTTCGGGAGGGAGACCGGCTTGTCGCTGAGCGAGTGCAGATAGTCCAGGATGTCGGCCCGCTTCTTCTCGTTTTTTTCCCCGGCGAAGGCCATCTTGGTGTCCGGGGCCATGGCCTTCGGGTCGGTGATCCAGGCGTTGAGCTTTTCGTAAGTCCAGTCGCCGCCGATCTTCTTCAGTCCGTCGGAATAGACGAAGCCCGGGAACGTCGCGACCGGACGCCCGACCACGTTCCACAGATCCGGCCCGATCTTGGCGCCGGCGCCTTCCTTGAAATTGTGGCAGGTCTCGCAGATCTTGACGTCCTGTTCGCCCTTTTTGACGTCGGCTTTGGCGAGCAGCACAGGCAGCGGCGTCTCGGGCGCCGCCTTGGGCGCCGCCTCGGCCGTAGCGGCGGGAGCGCCGGCCGGCAGCGCAAAGCCGGGAACCTTGGGGGTTCGTGGCGAGAGGACGAGATTGCTGAAGGCGGTCAGCAGCATCACGAACAAGACCGCCCCTAGCGCCGAGAGCGCGAACCGGTTCACATTCACGTGGTCCATGAGGAGCGGGACTTTCGTCAGCTGGAGTGAGGTCAGGGGAGCCCGGCGGGACGTTTGTTTTGCTCCGTTGATTAGCCGCTTTGCGCTCGCCTTGGCAACACGTATAAGCCCTCGCATCCCGAATTTGGCTTATTCGAAACTGATGGCCAATCCCATCATCCTTATCCCGGCGCGCATGAGCGCCACTCGCCTGCCTGGAAAACCGCTCGCCGACATTCACGGCGCGCCGATGATCGTGCATGTCTGGCGCCGGGCGATGGAAGCGGATATCGGACCGGTGTGGGTGGCGACGGACGATGCGCGTATCGTGGAGGCCGTCGCCTCGGCCGGCGGCAAAGCGGTGATGACCCGTTCAGATCATCTCTCTGGATCTGACCGCATTTTCGAGGCCCTGGGCGCTGTTGACGCCGGCGCGGTTCACGACGTCGTGGTCAACATTCAGGGTGATCTGCCGACCATCGAATCGTCGATCGTTCGCGCCTGTCTCGCGCCGCTTGCCGAGGGCGCGGTCGACATTGCGACGCTCGCAACGCCGCTCACGCGCGAGCAGGAGAAGGACGACCCCAACGTTGTCAAGATTGTCGCGACCGAACTGGGTCCAACCTGGCTGAGGGCGCTCTATTTCACCCGCGCTCGCGCTCCGTGGGGCGAGGGCCGCCTGTTGCACCATATCGGCCTTTACGCCTATCGCCGCGACGCGCTTCGGCGATTTGTCGGCTTGCCCCCTTCGCCGCTGGAGCGACGCGAGAAACTCGAACAATTGCGGGCGCTGGAGGCGGGCATGCGGATCGATGTCGCGCTTGTCGACACGGCGCCCCTCGGCGTTGACGGCCCGCAAGATCTGGAACGCGCGCGAGAGATGCTCGCGCCTGGGAAACACACATGAAAACAAGGCATTCCATCGCTTATCAGGGAGAACCCGGGGCGAACTCGCATATCGCCTGCGCCGACAATTTTCCCGACTTCGATCCGCTGCCCTGCGCGACCTTCGAGGACGCTTTCGCGGCCGTACAGGACGGCGCGGCCGAACTCGGCATGATCCCGATCGAGAACTCGATCGCCGGACGGGTCGCCGACATCCATGCGCTCCTGCCGGCGTCCGGGCTACACATCGTCGGCGAGACGTTTCTGCCGATCCACTTTCAGCTGTTGGCGGTTCCGGGCGCTCGTATCGAGGATCTGAAGGCCGTCTATAGCCACACCCATGCGCTCGGCCAGTGCCGCAACATCATCCGCAATTATAAGCTCCAGCCGGTCGTCGCCGGCGATACCGCCGGCGCGGCGCGCGAAGTCGCGGAATGGGCGGACAAGAGCCGGGCGGCGCTCGCGCCCCGGCTGGCGGGTGAGATCTACGGCCTCCAGACGCTGGCCTCGGATGTCGAGGATGAGAGCCACAACACGACCCGCTTCGTCGTGCTGTCGCGGGATGAACGCTGGACGCCGGCGGGCGGCGAGCCGGTGGTGACGACCTTCGTCTTTCGCGTGCGCAACGTGCCCGCCGCGCTCTATAAGGGGCTTGGAGGCTTCGCCACCAACAACGTCAATATGACCAAGCTCGAGAGCTACATGGAAGGCGGCGAGTTCACCGCGACCCAGTTTCTCGCCGATGTCGACGGACACCCCCAGGATCCGTCACTCGCGCGGGCGCTGGAGGAACTGAAGTTTTTCTCTCGCGAAGTGCGTATTCTGGGCGTTTACAGCGCCCATCCCTTCCGCACCGAGTCGCAGCGCCGGTCGAGTTAGCCTGGGAGTTCTACCGGTAATTCTCCGGCAGTTGCGCTTCGATTTCGCGTATTGCAGTCGCCTCGTCTTCCTCGAGCAGATAGCCGGCCCCAACGAGATCCGCGGCCTTTTGACGCGCCATCTCGATGTAGTGCGCACGCACGCCATAGCGGCGCACAAGCTCGTCGACTGAGAAAGCCTCCCATCCCGAGAAATTGCCGCAGGTGTCGTC
>DATCEJ010000430.1:0-2109 GCA_036510135.1 Roseiarcus sp.
CTTGCGGAGAGAACGTCTGTGGACGCGGTCGCTGACCGTGTCGGCCGCGCTCCAAAGGGCGTTCGGGAGAACGCCCGTCTGCCGACGGGCTATGGAGCGCGGCTACAATCCGCCCGCACGACGCGCTTCTTTTCGCACGGGAGCTGGCGCGAGGCGGATGTTTTTTTGCGCGAGGCGCTGGCCGTCGGCGCCGCCGTCGATGGGCCGGCGCTGATCATCGAGCCGCATCAGGCGATCGTCGTCGAACAGGGCTGGCGCGCCGAGATCACAGCGAAAAACCACGTTGTGATGACGCGCGTCGAGGCCATGCCGCGACGCGCGGCGGTTGGAACCAAAGCCGATCCGGTCATGCTCGAGATCTTCAATCATCTCTTCATGTCGATCGCCGAGCAGATGGGCGTGACGCTGCAGAACACCGCCTATTCGGTCAACATCAAGGAGCGGCTCGATTTTTCCTGCGCGCTGTTCGACCGTGAGGGCCGCCTCATCGCCAATGCCCCGCACATGCCGGTGCATCTGGGCTCGATGGACCGCTCGGTCGAGTCGATCATCCGCGACAACGAAGGGCGTATCCGCCCGGGCGATGTGTTTGCCCTCAACGCACCCTACAACGGCGGCACGCATCTGCCCGACATTACCGTGTGCACGCCAGTGTTCGACGAACACGGCGAGACCATCCTGTTCTGGACCGCCTCGCGCGGTCATCACGCTGACATCGGTGGAACGGCGCCTGGATCGATGAGTCCGCTCGCGACCTCGATCCACGAGGAGGGGGTCTATATCGACAATTTTCTGCTCGTCGACCGCGGCCGCTTCCGCGAGCGCGAACTCTATGCGCTGCTGAAGAGTGGGTCCTATCCGGCGCGCAACCCGCTGCAGAACGTCAACGACCTCAAGGCGCAGATCGCCGCCAATGAAAAGGGCGTGCGAGAACTCAGGCGCATGGTCGAGATGTTCTCGCTTGAAGTGGTCGAGGCCTATATGGGCCACGTCCAGGACAACGCCGACGAGAGCGTGCGCCGCGTGCTCGACAAGCTCGCCGACGGCGAGGCTGAGAGTCTCTCCGATCAGGGCGCAATCATCAAGGTCAGGATCAGCGTCGACAAGGAGAAGCGCGAAGCGACGGTCGATTTCACCGGAACTTCGCCGCAGCAGGCGTCGAATTTCAACGCGCCCGAGCCGGTGACGCGCGCCGCGATCCTCTACGTGTTTCGGGTCATGGTCGACGACGACATCCCGATGAACGCGGGCTGCCTGAGGCCCATTCGCATCATCGTGCCTGAGGGCTCGATGCTGTCGCCGAAATATCCGGCGGCGGTGGTCGCCGGCAATGTCGAAGTGTCGCAGATCGTGACCAACACCTTGTTCGCGGCGCTAAGCGCGATGGGCTCATCGCAGGGGACGATGAACAATTTCACCTTCGGCGACGCCACCTATCAATATTACGAAACGATCTGCTCGGGCGCGCCCGCCGGCCCCGGCTTCGACGGCGCAAGCGCGGTTCATGTCCACATGACCAACTCGCGCCTCACCGATCCCGAAGTGCTGGAGAGCCGCTTCCCGGTGGTGCTGGAGGATTTCCACATCCGTCGCGGCTCTGGGGGCAAGGGCCAGTGGCGCGCCGGCGACGGCACGCTGAGGCGCATCCGTTTCTTGCGTCCGATGCAGGCGGCGATCCTCAGTGGTTTTCGCGCGGTCGCCAACCCCGGCATGATGGGCGGGAGCCCTGGCGAGCTTGGCCGCAACTCGGTCCGCCGCAATGACGGCCGCATCGAGACCCTGCCGGGTTGTGCCGAGACCAGGGTCGAGGCGGGCGAGGCGGTCGAGATCGTGACACCGACCGGGGGAGGGTGGGGGAAACTATAGTCGCGCGACGCGCTCGCCTCTTACGGAACGGCGCTTTAGCCAAAGTTGAACCCTGCTTGCGTGACGAGTCCGCGCTCCGTTCTTCCACGGCCCTTCCAGTAAATCGTGTTGACCTCTGCTTCGAGAGAAGAGATATTTCTTTATTAAATTTCTGCGGAGTTGGTTGAGTGTCAGCAGACTCGCCAAACGGCAATCCTATTGGAAATTTGATTTTCTTGAGCTATCGCCGCGCGGATACCGCCC
>DATCEJ010000431.1:0-2473 GCA_036510135.1 Roseiarcus sp.
CCCGTCGATCATCGCGTAGATCGCCGAGGGCGACACGGACTGCGGTTCGCCGGTCAATTCAGCGAACCGGCACATGATGCGCCAGATCATGTCCTCGAGGCTCTTGTCCAGTTCTGCGACGTCCGCGCGGAACGCCGTCTCGAACAAGGTCTGCGAGCGAATATCGTACCAGAGCCGATGCATATGCGCCTCGTCGCGCATGGTCTGTGCGAGCGCCGCGAGGAAGCCCGTCATCAGGTCTTCGTATGTCTTCGCGTCGGCGGTGACCCGATCGTAACGGGTCACGCATCGCGCCTTGTACTGGCGCACGCTGCAAAGGATCAGATCGACCTTGTCGTGAAAATAATAATGCAGAACGCCATGCGTGAACTCGGAATTCTGCGCAATCTCGCGCAGACTGGTGCGGGCGTAACCCAGTTCCGAAAGGGTCTGCAGGGCCGCCTCGGCGAGCTCCGCGCGGCGCTCGGCAAACTTGTCCGCCCGCTGAGGCGAAATCCTGTCGAGTCTTGTCACCTTCTGCAAATTTGCTCTCGCCTTGCCGTGAACCGCCTAAGATCCCTTCGGATAGCACGGGGATCAGGCCGGTCAAACGAGATCGGGATGGCTGCGGAGCAGCTCATTGCCATGAACGCAGCATCCTCTTCCCCTGTCGACTAGCCCATCACGAGCGGAAGCTTGGCGAGCCTCCATGAATTATTTTGACAACCGTATAAGAAAAGCTTGACACTTGTCAAAATTTTCCATTCCCTACCCAAGCCCCGCAAGAGGGCCGATCGCGACAGGGAGGAAGCCATGTGGACGGCATCGATTCGATGCGCCGCCGCGGCGATATCGGCGACCCACTGGCGCTCGCGGCTCCTCCGACATGATGAAGACAGCCGACCCCTCGCGAAGAGCGACCCGGCCGCAGCAGCATAATTTAATCCTGGAGGAATCGTTCAATGAGTAAATTCGACCTGGCCGGCCGGAAGGCGCTGGTGACCGGCGGCGCTCGTGGCCTCGGCGCGGGCATGGCGGCTGCCCTCTCCAAGGCAGGCGCCGCCGTGATGATTGGCGACGTGTTGACTGACGTTGGTCGGGAAACCGCTAAGGCGATCGCGGCCGGCGGCGCCAAGGCCGCCTTCGTCACCCTGGACGTGACCGACGACGCGAGCTGGCAGGCGGCGGTTTCAGCGACGATCGCCCAATTGGGCGGCTTCGACATCCTCGTGAACAATGCAGGGGTCGAGATCACGTCGCTGGTCATCAACGTCGAAGCAAAGGATCTGCGTCGCATGTGGGACGTCAATGTCGTGGGCACGGCCCTCGGCATGAAGCATGCTTTCCGCGCCATGAAACCGGACGGGGCCGGCGGCAAGGGCGGCGCGGTCGTCAACATTGCCTCGGTGGCGGCGACCATCGCGTTTCCGGGAATCGCCGGCTATTCCGCGACCAAGTCGGGCGTCGACCGGCTCACCCGGGTTGGAGCGATGGAGTCGGGCAGGCTCGGCTATGGCGTCCGCGTGAATTGCATCTATCCGGGCCTCGTTGCGACTGACATGGGCGTGCAACTGGCCGGCGACGTGGTTGCCGCCGGGCTCGCCCCAAGCGTGGAAGCGGCGATCGGCGGGGTGATCCAGCAGACCCCTCTCGCCCGGCTCGGCGAGGTCGGGGACATGGCGGACGCTGTGGTGTTCCTCGCTTCGGATGCGGCGCGGTTCATCACCGGCGCCGGGCTTCCGGTCGATGGGGGCATGGGAATGTAGGCGCGAGCCTCGCGGCTAAGCGAAGAAAGAACAACGGAGGAAAATCATGACCGACAAGAAGCCCGTTATTGTCTATGGCGCGTCCGGCTACACGGGTCGGCTGGTCTGCGAATATTTGCGCGAGCTGCACGTGCCTTTCATCGCCGCCGGCCGTGATCGCGCGCGGACACAAGCCGTGATGGACAAAATCCCGGGCATTGAAACCGCCGAGTACGAAGTCGCCGAGGTGGAACACAGCGTCAAGGCGCTTGCCAAACTGTTCGACGGCGCCAAAGTCGTCAGCAACATGGTCGGCCCGTTCAGCAAATACGGTCCGGAGGTCGCCGAGGCCTGCCTCGCCGCCGGGTGCCACTACACCGACACCACGGGCGAACAGGATTGGGTGCTCGACGCGAAAACCCGCTGGGGCCAGAAGTTCGCCGCCAAGGGCCTGCTGCTCTCGCCCGGCATCGCGCAGATGTACACGACGGGGGAAATCGCCGCGAACATTTGCCTTGAGACGCCGGGCGTCGACACGCTCGACATCCTCGTCCTGTGGAAGGGTTTTCCCACTTACGCCTCGACACAGACGATCTTCGCGATTCTGCAGGCCAAATGGTACTATCTCGAGCAGAATAAATTCGTCGAATGGGCGCAGAACACCCACTTCGACGTCAACGTCCCCGGCCAGCATGCGCACGCGCTGGTGACGCCCTGGGACGGCACCTCTCACCCCGTGTGGTTCAAGG
>DATCEJ010000432.1:0-22223 GCA_036510135.1 Roseiarcus sp.
CAGCAACGCCGAATGCTGCGACTGTCCGCCTGAGCGCTGGTGGTCGACCACAAGGATGCGCGCCACCGTGCGCGCCAGCTCTTGCCCATAGTCGCTCTCCAGCATGTGAAGCGTGAGATCGATCCCGGCGCTGTTGCCGGCCGCGGTCCAGATCGGTCCATCGACGATGTAGATGCGATCCGCCTCGAGTCGGACCTCCGGAAAACGCGCCTTTAATTCGTCAGTGAAAAGCCAGTGGGTCGTGACCCGGCGATTGCCGAGCAAAGCTGCGTCGGCAAGCGCGAAAACGCCGGTGCAAATGGAGGACATCCGGCGCGAAATCTTCGCGGCTTCGGAGAGGAAAGCGAGCAGCTTGGGCGAGGTCGGGACGACACGGGTGTTGCCGCCGATGATCACGGTGTCGAATCGCCTGTCGCCAAAGGCTTTCGTCTCCAGGCTCGTACCGGAAGCGGATGGGACGGGGGCGCCATCCTCGGACAGCACATGAATGTCGTAGAGCGGCGTCCCGGCGCTGAAATTGGCGAATTCGAAAACCGAAAGCGCGGCGAGGCTCATGACCGGGAAGCCGGGCGTGACCACGAAGCCGACGCTCAGCATGTCCGTTTCCCCTGACCCGAAAGGAGGGATGTACGACATATCCGCCTTTCCCGAAAGACGTTACGCTCGGCTGCATCTCGGGCGTTGAGCGCTTCGTGGAAAGAGGTTTCCCGTGTCATCCCACAGCGACAAACGAACCGTTCTCGTCACGGGCGCCACCGGCGATACGGGACGCGCGGCCGTGAGGGAGGCGCTTGCGCTCGGGCTTGGCGTTCGCGCGATGGTCCACAAGACTGACGCGCGGTCGGACGCGTTGAAGGGCCTCGGCGCGGAGATCGTGCTCGGCGACCTGCTCGAAATCGACACCATCCGCACGGCCATGCAAGGCGCCGATGCGGCCTATTTCGTCTGGCCCGTGCAGCCCGGCCTCATCCAGGCGGCCGTGAACTTCATTCAGGCCGCGAAGGAAGCGGGCGTCACGACCGTCATCAACCTTTCCCAGCGGTCGGCAAATCGCGACTCCACGAGCAACTCCTGTCGAGACAGTTTCATCGCCGAGCAGGTGTTCAACTGGTCGGGATTGTCGGTCATTCATCTCCGGCCCACCTATTTCCTCGAATGGCTGCTCTACCCCTGGCAATTGCCCTCCCTGCAAAAGGGCGTGCTGCGTATGCCCGCGGGCAAGGGGCGACACGCGCCGATCGCCGCGGATGACCAGGGCCGCGCGATCGCAGCGCTCCTCAAAAGCCCGGATGGACACATCGGAACGATCATTCCGATCTCCGGCCCGGTCGAGATGGATCATGAGCAGATGGCCGTCGAACTCTCCGAGGCGCTGGGTCGCAAGATTGTCTACGAGAACCCTCCGGTCGATGAATATTGCGCGTCGCTCGAGACAATGGGGGTTCCCCCTTACGTCATACAGCATCTCAGCGGCGCAATGGTCGACTACCAGAACGGACACATGTCCGGATCGGACAACAACGTCGAGAAGCTGACCGGGCGCCGGTCCATGACGGTCGGCGAATTCGCGCGCGCTCATGCCGACGTCCTCAATGGCGCATAGGCCTGAGCGCCGATTGCGGTCGAGGTCTTTCTCTCTCTCAACGAAACTCGGAGGTCGGCGTGTTGGGTTTCACCGGTTCTGTCGCGCTGTCTGGTCTCCTGGCCGCGTTGTGTCTCACCGGGCACGGCGCCAGTCTTGGAGGACTCTCAAGGCTCCGCTTTCCCGCACACTGGGCTCTCGTCAACGGCCGAAACACTTCCGACCGCCAATCAACCACCAAAGGATCTGATCATCATGGCGAATGAAACGCGATCGAGCACGGGCGCCGCGGAAATGGCGGCGGCAAAGGCTCTGACGACAAAAGTCTTGGCGATTGGCAGCTGGACCGCGAAGGCCACGCCGGAAACGAGACCCGCGATCATGCCATCCGAGGCGCGCGACACGTTGCGGCTGCAACTGGCGGGGAAGATCGATCAGTGGTTCGCGAAGAGCGACGGGTCGGGCGCCGTCTTCCTCATGAACGTCACCGATCCCGCGGAGGCGCATAAGCTGCTGGAGGATCTGCCGCTGGGCCGCGCGAACATGATGACCTTCGAGCTCATTCCGATCGGTCCTCTGTGGCCGCTCGGCCTGATGTTGGCCGAGCCTCCGAAGTAGCGAGCGACCAGCCGCCGCCGGCGGCGGGGGAAGGCGATCAGATATCCTTGGCGCTGTCCCGGCCGTCACCTCGTATTCCGCGCCGGTCACAAGATTGGCGGCGTCCGGCGCCAGGAAGACGGCAACGGGCGAGATGTCGTCGGGTTGCAGCCAGCCGACCCGCATCGGAACCCGTCGGCGCCCGATTGTCCCACGCCTGTTGCGGGGTCGGGCTTTCAGCCTTCTGCCCGGTCTCGCCGAAGCTTTCCGACAGGCGCTTCTCGTAGCGAGTTAGCGCCGTGTCGACGAGCCCGGGAATGATCGCGTTGACGGTGATCCCATATTGCCCAAGTTCCATGGCCGCGGACTTCATGAGACCGAGGATGCCCCATTTCGAGGCCGAGTCGCTCGCGGCGTCTTTCGTGCCGTGCTTGCCCTGCATAGAGAGGACAGCCTGTTCATCATTGTGCTCCGTCGCAGAGTTCCATCCAACTCTCCGAAGGGCGATCCGTTCCTCGGAAGCGATCCGGGGGAAAGCAAATTCGCGTTTGCCAGCGCCCCATCCAGGACATAGCCTGACGAGGCTGATCGTCGCCGCTCGCAAAGCGCCATAACGGCGAAGCCCACAGGAGGAATGTATGACGACGAACTTCGGTAACCAGCGCGGCGCGCGTTGGAAGACGATCACCGCCTGCGCTGTCGCCGTGTGGGCGCTCTCGTCCGTATGGCGCTATAAAGGCTGACGGCAAGGCCAAGGACGTGACCATCGTCTCGGTCGATGGCGGATGCCCCGGCGTGAAAAACGTCGCCGCCGGAATCATCGGCGCGACCGCGCAGCAATATCCTCTGCTGATGGCGTCCAAGGGCGTGGAGGCGGCCGTCGAATATGCGAAGACCGGCAAGAAGCCTCAGCCGACCCCGGGCCTCGATTTCTTCAACACCGGCGTCTCGCTCGTGACCGACAAGCCGGTCGATGGCGTGCCTTCGATCACGTCGAAGGAAGGCCTCGCCAAGTGCTGGGGCTGACCTCGCCCGTGACGGTGATGGATTTGTCAGGCTGATCTTCATGAGCGTTCGGTAGGCCCGGAGCCAAAGTTCTCCGGGTCGCGTGAGGAAGGTGTTCGATGACCACGTTGATGACGTGCGCCGGTCCGCGGTTTTCGTTCAGAGCAGGCGCCAGCGCCCTGTTGGCGGCCCTTGCCGGCGCCGCGATTGTTCTCTCGGTATCCCATGGGCCCGCCCGCGCCGCCGACAGCGAAGTCCCGCGCTTTGTCGTCGATCCTTATTGGCCGAAACCGTTGCCCAATCGATGGGTGACGGGGGCGGTCGGCGGGGTCTGTGTCGACCGCGAGGATCACGTGTTCGGCGTCAACCGGTCCGATCTCACGGCGATGGAGCAGACCGTCGGCAAGGAGCCGGCGCCGATCGTCATCGAATATGATTCCGACGGAAACATCGTGAATTCGTGGGGCGATCCGAAGCAGATGCCCAAGTCGATCCATGGCTGTTTCATCGACAAACAAGACAACATCTGGATCGGCGGCAATGCCGATGGGATCGTGCAGAAATGGTCGCATGACGGCAAGCAGCTGCTCCTGCAGATCGGGCGCAAAGGCGTCTGCGACAATGGCGGCGAAAAGTGCGGCGAGCCCGGCGCCAACACAAGCCCGCTGCTTCTCAACGAGCCAGCCGACATCGCGATCGATTCCGGAAACGGCGACATCTATGTCGCCGACGGTTATGGCAACCATCGCGTCGTCGTCTTCGACGCCCAAGGCAAGTTCCTGCGTCAATGGGGCGATTCCGGGACGGATCGCGGTCTGTTCGCGCTCATCGGCGGCGGCCATCCCCATTGCGCCAAATTCGACCGCGAGGGGCTGCTCTACGTTTGCGACAGGGGCAACGACCGGATCGAAGTCTTCGACAAGACAGGCGCCGTGAAACGCGTCATCGACGTCAAGCCGGGAACCGCCTATTCGCCGGCGCCGGACGGCGCGCCGGGGCGCAAGGCGATCGGCTCGGCTTTGGACGTGGCCTTCTCTGCCGATCCTGAGCAGAAATACATGTATGTCGTCGACACCGGCAACGAGGTGTTGTGGATTCTCGATCATGCGAGCGGACGCATCCTGGGCGGCTTCGGAAGCGCCGGCCACAACGCCGGCGAATTCACGCTCCTCCACATGATCGCGGTCGATTCAAAGGGAACGCTCTACACCAGCGAAACCGTCGACGGCCGCCGCCTGCAGAAATTCGTTCCGCAAGGCTTCGTGCCTGCCGAAAAGCTCAAGACTTACGTGGGCAGCCCGCGTTATGACGCGCTGCCGTGAGGGATCGCCGCGCGCGCTGCGTCGCGTGAATGCGGGGCGATCCTAAAGCTGTCGCCTGCGGCGCGGCTTGCGCGAGGGCGCCGCCGAAGGGCGGGGCGGCGACCAAGAGCGAGCCGAGGACGCCTTTCATTGAGCGCGCCTTCGGTTGGCGGATGGGGGATGGGCGCGCAGCCATTCGTCGAGTCCGATGCGCCCGAGGCGGGCTTCGCCGAGCGGCACGAGCGAGCGCTCCTCGACCCGGCCGCGCCAGTATTGCGCTTCGGGGTCGCCCACGACTTCGCGCGGATCGCCGATCGCCTTCAGATAGCGGGAGACGATCTCGTTGAAGGGCGCTCGTTCCGGACCGGCGATTTCGACGATGCCGTTTCTCGGCGCCGCAAGCGCAACCTCGGCGACCTTGGCGGCGACGTCATCCGCTGCGATCGGCTGGAACAGAACCGGCGGAAGCCTGACTGTGCTCCCAGTCATGCTCGAATCGGCGATGCCGCCGAGGAATTCCATGAACTGCGTCGCGCGGACGATGGTGTAGGGGACGCCGGAGGTCTCGATCAGTTTTTCCTGGGCGACCTTGCCGCGGAAATAGCCATTGTCGGTCCGGTCGGTTCCGACAATGGAGAGCGCGACGTGATGCTGAACTCCGGCGCTGGCTTCCGCCGGAAGAAGGTTGCGTCCGGAAGCCTCGAAGAATTCGAGCACCGCCTTGTCGTCGAACGACGGCGAATTGGCGAGGTCGACGACAACTTGCGCGCCCGTCAGGACCTCTCTGAGCCCCTCGCCGGTGATCGTGTTGACGCCGCTTTGGGGCGAGGCCGCAACGACGTCGTGGCCGCGCTGTCGCAAAATGGGTGCGGTCTTCGAGCCGATCAAGCCGGTGCCGCCGATGACGACGATCTTCATGGGTTTGACTCCGTTGTCGATGACGGGAGAGCCCGTATGCGTTCGAATGGGCCCCCTCGGATGTCGCGGAACCGGGTCCTTTAATGCCCTGGATTGCCGATTTTATGGCGCCCTCCAATGGGGGAGCGGCAATTCTCTCGTTCGCCCTACGAGGGGTCGCAGGTCTCGCCAAGTGCTGGGGTTAAACTCGCCAGCGAATGCCTGACGGCGATAGCCGGCGGCGGCGCGCATTCGACGCGCCGCCGGCGCGAAAAGCCCGCTCAATCGGCGCGCTTTGCAAACGAGGCTGCCAGCGCTCCCGCGCGCGCCGCAGACGGGCGGTTCGAAGCTGGCGCTAAAGCAGGATGCGGAAGCTGCCCGCAGCGCATTGACCATGCCACCATTTGAAGGGCGATGAATTTGTAAACTGATTTCGTAAGGCGTGAAAAAATGACGACGCCCGCTCATTGAGAGCATCAAGAGGCGCGCTGGGAGGGTCGGTTGCGCCTTGGCGCCGTCCGTTCTCTCTTCACCGCAACCCGCCGCGCTGCCGCTAGCGCCAGTCGCGCCCACGTGACGAGTTCATCGGGGGCATCGAACAACCGCTCCGGAACGCGCCAAAAGGAGAGGTCGATGGCGCCGCCCTTCTTTTCGTAGTTGAGGGGCGGAAAGGACTCCGCTTCCTTTAAGGCCTCCCGGTTGTCATCATCAACCCGGAAATAAAGCGTGTTGTCCCTCACCATCCCGAGCATAAATCCGTCACAGAACACGCCAGTCTTGCCGAACATGCGCCGCATCGCTATGCGCCCGAGTGGAGCGAGTTGCTCGCGCAGGAACTCGGCAAAGCTGTCGGTGGCAACCATCCTCAATCCTTAGAGAGTCCGACCGGGCGGAATCATACGGGCGGAATCATGGTCGGTGAGCTTCGCCCGCGTTAACGAGTGTGCGGTCGCGTTGCCGCCAAGGATACCAGACAATCAGAACAATCAAGGCAGTCGATGCGGTCGAAATGGTTGCCGTGATACGTGTACCATCGGCGACACGATACGGATCTTGCGTGCTCCGAAAATGTCGCCCAGCGCCCGCCTGACAGGCTACATTCCGATGAGGGTGGCGACATCGGAGCGGCTGGCGGATTTCGCCAGCGACGGGATTGACATCGCCATTCGCTGTGGCGGTGGCCAATATCCCGGTCTGTCAGCCGAATTGCTGATGAAGGAAGATCATTTTCCGGTCTGCAGCCCGAAACTGCTTAGAGGTCGCTATCCGTTGCGCACGCCCGCCGACCTCGCTCGCCACACGCTTCTGCATGACGTTTTCACTGTCGACTGGATTATGTGGCTGCACAGCGCCGGGATCGATAATATCGACGCGCACCGCGGTCCGACGTTTCTGTCGTCCGATCACGCGATCCAGGCCGCTGTCCGGGGCGAGGGCGTCGTGCTCGGCCGTAGCGCCTTGGTTGCCGACGACCTTGCCGCACGTCGGCTGGTGCGGCCGTTCGAACTCAGCCTGCCTGCTGGCTTCGCCTATTACGTGGTCTGTCCGCCGCGCGCCCTGCAGCGGCCCGACCTTTCGGGATTGGCTATTGGCCGAGGCACGATCGCACAAGCCGGGAGATCAAATAATTGATAATGTTACATAAATTGGAATCGATTCGCAAATCGCGCCGACGTTGCGTGGGTGGGCCGGGACAAGCTCGGCCATGACGGCAAGGCCCGTCCATTTCTGAATCACTTGGATCGGCAGCGACCAACAGCTAACTATAAGAGCCAAATGGAAGCTTTGGCTTTTGAAGAAGCCGGCTCCAACTGATGGGGCTTTGACCCCGGCCCGGGACTTTTTGCTCATCCCGTGGAACTCATCTCCGTCCGCCTGGCCGATCGGACAACCCCGTCCACACTTCTGCGGCGCCTCAAATGTCGCCAATCCGGAGAAAGTCTTGCGCGACGGGCGGAGGGCGGGCAGAGTGGCCGCGGAGAGTCGGGCCCTTCGGGACTGGCCCGTTGGTTCTCGGGGCGTGGGGCGAGAATGCGGTTTGTCTTCCTGATCGGGACGCTGGCGGCACTGAGCGGCTGCGCCAGCTATCGCGATGTTTCGTTCATCTACTATCCGAACGCGCCCCAGCGCGAGACTTTTCCGAGTCGGTCGGAGTTTTACGCCGTGGCGCAAAAGGAATGCGCCAAATACGGGATGAGGGCGTCCTATAACTGGAGCAACTACTATCCCGATTTCGAGCGCGTCCGGGTGAATTACCTCTGCGTTCAGTGACCCCCGTTGCTGGGGGCTCGGCCGAAGTTATAGTTCAGCGAGACAGGACTCCAGTTCGGTGGCGCGGGATAGGGCGCGGCCGCGGCGATCGCGTTCATGACAGCCAGATCGAAGTCCGACGACCCGCTTGAAGCGACGAGCTTGCGGCCGACAAGGTTGCCGCCTTCGTCGACATAGAAGTCCACAATGCCATGCCGGGTGGCGAGGTCGAGGCGGAGCCCCGGGCTCTCGTGCAAGTGCTCTTTGATCATTCCGTAGATGATCGTGAGATATCGGGATTCAGAGTTCCCGCCCGCGACAGGCGACTTTTCGACTGAGCGCGCGAACCTGTATTGCGGCAGATCCTCGATGGTCGGCAGCGGCTCGCCGACCGGGGCCTTCTGTGGCGGCGCAGGCGGCGCCGCAGGGGCGGCGGCCTGAGTCGGATTGTCCTCCGGCTTCGGGTTCTGGTTCGTGGGCAATTCGCCGTCAGGCTCAGGCTTCAGATCGTGCGCGGGCGGCGCGGACTCGCCCTTTTGCTCCTCGGCCGGGTGAGGCGCCGGCGCAGGCGCGTCCGCCTTGGGCGAAGCCCCGGGCGCCGGCGGGGGAGGGGTTTCCGGGGCCGCCTTGGCCTCAGTCTTCTTGTCGGGCGATTCGCGGTTGACCTTCTCTTCGGTTGGGGCCGCAGGCGCGTCATAGGCGGGTTTTTCGGACAAGGGCTTTGGCGGCGGCTTCGGTTTCTCCTCCGGCGGCTTCGGCTTCGGCGGGGGCGGCGGGGGCTGTTCGACCACCACCTCGACCGGGATCTCCTGCACGGCGGTCGGAACTGGGTGCGGCCAGAACCAGTAATAAAGGAAGAACGACAGCGGAATCAGGACGTGCAGCACCGCCGCCGCGATGATCGCGACCACGTGGAACCTGCGCTCGGCGCGCGTCGGCGGATCGGGCACATCAAGGCGCTCGATCGGCTCGGCCGTGAAATCGGCCTCGGATAGCAACGTAGCGCTCAGCGCCCAACTCCTCTCGCAAAAGCGCGATGTGTTTCCTTGGCTGAATCATTCATGGGCGGTCAATGGCCCAATTGGTCACTTTGCCGCGCGCCCTCGATTGGGCTATGCCCTTGCACCATGAAACGGGCCTGGGACGCGGGCGATGAAGCGCCCCAAAATCTGATCGCCGAACTTGACGCCCGCCGGCCGCCGCCGCGCGCCCCACGGGCGCTGGTGTTCGATTCCGGGCTGGGCGGCCTTTCGGTGCTGGCCGAAATCCGGCGCCTGAGACCAGACGTCGAAATCGTCTATGCCGCCGACGACGCGGCCTTCCCGTACGGCAGGCTCAGTGAGGAGGCGCTCGTCGCGCGGGTCAAGACGGTGATGGCGCGACTGATCGGCGAAACCGAGCCCCATATTGTGGTCATCGCCTGTAGCACCGCCTCCACGCTCGCTCTACCCCCCTTGAGGGCCGCCTATCCGCGCCTGCCGTTCGTCGGCACCGTGCCGGCCATCAAGCCCGCGGCGGCGGCGTCGCGGTCGGGACTGATCAGCGTCCTGGCGACGCGCGGCACCGTGGCGCGCGACTACACCCAGGCGCTGGTGCGCGACTATGCCGCCAATTGCGAGGTGACCCTGGTCGGCTCGCCGCTGCTTGCAATTATCGCCGAGCGCGTGATGCGGGGCGAAGCCGTGGACGAGGGAGAGATCGCGCGCGAGATCGCGCCGTGCTTCGTTGAGCGCGGGGCTAAGCGCACCGACCAGATCGTGCTCGCCTGTACGCATTTTCCGCTGATCGCGGACAGAATTGAGCGCCTTTCGCCCTGGCCGGTCGGCTTTGTCGATCCCGCGCCTGCGATCGCGCGCCGCCTCGATGCGCTGATCGCCGCCGCCCGCCCAGACGCGCCGACCCCTTCCGAAGGGACCGCGATCTTCACCAGCGGCGACGAGCCGCCGGAGGCTTTGCAAAAGACCTTGCGTCTCTTTGGGCTCACGTTTACGCCCGCGATCATGATTGGCGTGGCTTCGGCCTGATCGCCCGCACGAATTCCAAAACTTTGAGAGGCTCCCCATGCGTCCGTCGGACGGACAACCTGTTCGCCTCACCGATTATCGGGCGCCGGACTATTTCATCGACCATGTCGAGCTTGACGTGTCGCTCGACATCCATGCGACGCGCGTTGTCTCGACTCTTTCGATGCGCCCCGATCCGGCTGGCCGGGGCGGGGCGGCGCTTGCGCTCGATGGCGACGAGCTCATGTTCGTCTCCGCCCGACTGGACGGCGAGCCGATCGACGCGGCCAGTTTCGAGGCGAAGCCGTCGGGCTTTCTCCTGCGCCGGCCTCCCCGAGGCGCGTTCACGCTCACGATCGAGACGCGGCTCGATCCGGCGGCCAACACCAAGCTCATGGGCCTCTATCGCACCGGGTCCGCTTACTGCACGCAATGTGAAGCGGAAGGCTTTCGCCGCATCACCTATTTTCTCGATCGCCCGGATGTGCTCTCGACCTATCGCGTGCGGGTCGAGGCGGATCGGGCCGAGGCGCCGGTGCTTCTGTCCAACGGCAATCTCGAAAGTACGGGCGAAGCGGAAACGCCCGGCCGCCACTTCGCCATCTGGCGCGATCCGCACAAGAAGCCGTCCTACCTGTTCGCGCTGGTCGCCGGCGATCTCGGTCACATCGCGGATTCGTTCGTCACGGCTTCCGGCAAGACCGTCGCGCTCGCGATCTATGTCGAGCACGGCCGCGAGGAGCGCGCGCATTACGCAATGGGCGCGCTCAAACGGTCGATGGCCTGGGACGAACAGGCCTACGGGCGCGAATACGATCTCGACATTTTCAACATCGTCGCCGTCTCCGATTTCAATATGGGCGCGATGGAGAACAAGGGTCTTAACGTCTTCAACGACAAATACGTCCTCGCGTCCCCCGAGACCGCGACCGACGACGATTACGCCAACATCGAAGGCGTGATCGCGCACGAGTATTTTCACAACTGGACCGGCAATCGCATCACCTGCCGCGACTGGTTCCAGCTTTGCCTCAAGGAGGGGCTGACCGTCTTCCGCGACCAGGATTTTTCCGCCGACATGCGCTCGGCGCCGGTCGAGCGCATCGGTGATGTGCGCACGCTGCGCGCTGCGCAATTCCCTGAGGATGCAGGCCCGCTTGCGCACAATGTGCGCCCCGAGGTCTATCACGAGATCAACAACTTCTACACCGCGACCGTCTACCAGAAGGGCGCCGAGGTGGTGCGCATGCTGAAAAGCCTGATCGGCGCCGAGACGTTCCGCGCCGGCATGGATCTCTATTTCGGGCGTTATGACGGAACCGCGGCGACGGTCGAGGATTTCATCGGCTGTTTCGAGACGGTTTCGGGGCGCGATCTCTCTCAATTCATGCGCTGGTACGAGCAGGCCGGTACGCCAAAAGTCACCGTTCGCGGCGCCTACGATCCGGCGGGCAAAACCTATCGGCTCGACATCGCCCAATCGCTTGCGCCGACGCCGGGGCAAACCGTCAAGGCGCCGGTGACGATGCCCCTCGCGCTCGGCCTCGTTGGCGCGAACGGCGGCGACATGCCGCTGACCTCATCCGACGCGAGCGCTGATGAACTCGCGGGCGGCGTGTTCGAACTCAAGGATGCCGAGCGGTCGATCGTCTTTCGTGACGTGCCGCAGCGGCCGACCCTGTCGTTCCTGCGGGGTTTTTCCGCGCCGGTGCGGGTCGACGACGACCTGACCGAAGAGGATCTCATCGTCCTCTCCCGGCACGATAGCGACAATTTCAATCGCTGGCAGTCGGCGCAGAGTCTGGCGACGCGTATCCTCGTGCGTGGCGTCAAGGCCATTCGGGCCGGCCGCGCGTCCGAGCGCAACGGCGGACTTGTAGCCGCCTTCGGCGCGCTGATCGAGGACGTCCGCGCAGGGCGCATCGATCACGCCTTCGCCGCGCTCGCGATGGGTCTGCCGACCGAGGCCGACATCGCGCGCGAGATCAGCGAGGACGTCGATCCGGACGCGATCCACGCCGCGCGCATGGGCCTGCGTGGCGCGCTCGGACGCACCTACGCTGGCGCGCTTGCCGCGCTGCACGCGGAGCTGGCCAACTCCTCGGCCTTCAGTTCCGACGCCGCGGCCGCGGGCCGCCGCGCTTTGCGCAATGTGGCGCTTGGCCTGTTTGTCGAGGGCGATGTGATTCAGGGACTGGAGCTCGCCCATCGCCAACTCACCGAGGCCGACAACATGACCGAACGCCTCGGCGCGCTGTCGGCGATCGCGTTCAAGCCCGACGACAAGCGCGACCATGCGCTCGAGGCGTTTGGCAGGCGCTATGCGGCGGAGCCGCTTGTCCTCGACAAATGGTTCGCGCTGCAGGCGCAGATCCCGGAGCGCGAGACGCTGGAGCGGGTGCGCGGTCTCATGAACCATCACGGCTTCTCGCTCGCCAATCCCAATCGGGTGCGCGCGCTGATCGGCGGCTTCACCGCCAACCAGAGAGAGTTCAACCGCGCCGACGGCGCAGGCTTTGCGCTGCTCGGGGAGGTGGTGGTGGCGCTCGATCCGACCAATCCGCAGATCGCGGCGCGCCTGCTCACCGCCATGCGATCCTGGCGTTCGCTCGAGGAGGTTCGCCGGGGTCATGCCGAGGCGATGCTGCGGAATATCGCCGCGAAGCCGTCGCTGTCGCCGGACGTCCGCGACATCGTGACCCGCAGCCTGGGCTGAGGCTCAATTCCCCTCTCCTACGGGAGAGGGGTTAGGGGTGAGGGTTCACGCGCGAAGCGCGAGTGCGCGCCGGGGCTTCCCTCATCCGGCGCCATAGCCCGTCCGGAAGGACGGGCGTCCTTCCGGACGCCCTAACGGCGCCACCTTCTCCCCGAGGGAGAAGGGAAGGGGTCGCCGCGACCTGGAGACCAATGTGCGCCGGCGCCTGATTCTACCGGCGCCCTTCGGCCACATTTTTTGCCTCTGACGCATTGTCAAGGACTAGACAAAGATTCGCACAAGGATTCTTATCGTAGTGATTCGGGCGTTAAGGCGGCAGTCCGAGTGTAATTTGTGGCGAAGTCTGGGAATGAGCGATGACGCGCGGAAGCGCGGCAAACGGGGACGCTTATCCAATGGGGCCTGCAGGAGCGTTAAACGGGGAAGCGGTATTCCGCTTCGCCAAGGCGTGGGGTCGATCGCCGAGCGAGGCGCTATGGCGAGATCGATCGGGACCGACTCGTCCTCACGAGAGCCATGGAGCGTCGAAAGACATCGGTTCGATCCAATCCCGGTACGCTTCGAAACGTGCGCGGATTCGTCCCGCCGGCGCCGCGGTCCGCCGGCATCGGATTCCGTCGGCGGTCGCCATTGGCGTCGCCCTTGCGATCGTCGCCGTCCTCGCGCTGACGCTTCAGCATTTGCGGCTCGAGCGCGATTTGGCGCTCACCGCCGGCGCGCGCGAAATCGACATGCGAGCGACGCTGTTCGCGGAGCAGATCAACGACGCGCTGAGCGCCGATCCTCTGGCGTCCGAAGCCGAAGTTTTTCGTAACGTTTTGAACGCTCATCCCGAAGAGCGGCTCACGCAATCGTTGCTCATCGATCGCGGCGGCCGCGTCATCCAATACGACGGAACCCAGAACGCGCCCGATGTGGCGTTGACGGCCCTCGCAGGCCGCGCAAAACCATCCGCGGCCGGCGACATTCAGGGCGGTGTTATCCGCATCCAGACCGAACGTGATGGCGATCAGTTCGCCGCTGTGCGGGTCCTGCCGCGGACTTTGACCAGGTTGGCGTTCGCTTCGCCCGTCGACGGTCATCTCCTCGCCTGGCGCGATACGGTGGTGATCACGGCCTTCCTGCTTGCCTCGACTGTCGGGCTGATGCTCGGCGCGGCGGCCCTCTGTGGGCTTAAGGGGAGAGACGGTAATGATGAGCAGCGGCTCCTCGACTCCGAGGGAGCGCTTCTGGCGACGGTCGCGGAGCTCACGCGGTCGCGCCGGTCGCTTGAGGAGCAAGCCCAGCAGCTTGCCGACCTCGCCGAACGTTATCACGAGCAGAAATCCTGCGCCGAGGCCGCCAACCGCGCCAAGGCGGAATTCCTCGCCAACATGAGCCATGAGCTGCGCACGCCGCTCAACGCCATCATCGGTTTCTCGCAACTGATGGGAAGCCAGACCTTCGGACCCTTGGGATCGACAAAATACGGCGACTATTGCGCCCACATTCACTCCAGCGGCGAATATCTCCTGCGCGTGGTCAGCGACGTCCTCGACATGGCGCGGCTCGAGGCGGGCCGGGAGAGCCTGACTTACGCGCGCTTCCGCGCCGAGCAGGCGGTCAGCCGGGCGGTGCTCGATATCGCGCCGACAGCGCGCAAGAAAGGGGTTGCGATCAGGGTCGATGTCGGAGCCGAGGTGACCGTCGAAGCCGATCCCCTGGCGGTCGAACGCATCCTCACAACGCTCATGCGCAATGCGGTTAAGTTCGCGCCCGAGGGCGGCGAAGTCTCGATCGGCGCCGCCGTGGGCGCGGAGCTTATCCATTTCATTGTCGAGGATAATGGCCCTGGAATAGCGGCGGAAAACCTTGTGCGGCTGGGTCGGCCATTCGAACAGTCGGGCGCGGTGATGATCAATGGAATGAAGGGGTCGGGTCTCGGTCTCGCCATCGCGAATTCGCTGGTCGAATTGCATGGCGGGACGCTCCGTCTCCAATCCAGGTCCGACAGGGGCGCGGCGGCGATGGTCTCCCTGCCAAGGGTCCAGCGCGGATCGCGCCCGGTGGCGTTGGCGCGCGTGGCCTAGCGGACGCCAGGCGGCCCACGCGGCGCCGACTGAGACATCAATCCGTATGATTCTAAAGGTTGCGTGGCGATTTCGCGCGCGCGCCGTTCCACTTACGCCGAGCTGTGATGAGCTCGGCTTCCCAATCGAAAAATATTTTCTCTGCGCGCGCCCAAAATGTGACGTGGATCACAGCCGCGCCGGAAACGCCGTTCTATCCGTTGACAATTGCCGCCGTGTAGGCGGTCGGCCCTGAGGAAAGCGGAACGCGGGCCTCGGGCCCTGGGGCGGGGTTGTCGATGGTCGCGGTTCAAGCCTCGTGATCTCGAACGGAACAGGCATTGTTATGGAGGGTGTGCGCTATGATGGGTCAAGTTCAAGAGTTCGAGATTGGCAAGCCCGCGCTTGACGCAGTTTTTCAAGGCTCCGATCCGCAAGCGGAGGGACCCACGGTCGATGCGGCGGTGAAGTGGTTCAACGCCACAAAGGGCTATGGTTTCGTTGAGCTCTCGGACGGCCGGGGCGACGCGTTCCTGCATCTGAAGACCCTGCGCGAGACGGGGCGCCAGACTCTGCCTTCAGGCGCGAAGATTCGTGTCGTCGCTCGCGCCGGCTCCCGCGGGGCGGAGGTGGTGCGGGTGGTTGAGATCGACACCAGGAGCGCCGCCGAACGGTCGTCGCGGCGCTCGACTGTTGACCCGTCCGCCGCCTTCGATCTGACCGGCAAGGTCAAGTGGTTCGACGACGCCCGCGGCTTTGGATTCATTGCCAGCGACGATTTTGGCCGGGACGTGTTCATCCACAGCACTACGCTCGGCGCCGCCGGCATCCGAGGTCTCTTCGAGGGCCAGGCGGTGTCGATGCGCGTCGTCGAGACGCCAAAGGGCCGCGAGGCGATTGAGATCGTCATCTAGCCTTAAGCCGCCGGCGTTGCGAAAGGGCCGCGCCGCTCAGACCAATTTGTTCTGGCGGCGCAATCGGCGCGCGAGGACGCGCATGACGCTCAGCGCGAAAAACGGCGTGTTCTGGACCAGGAACAGAAACTGAGTCTCCTTGATCGGCGCCAGCGTCACGTCGGTCAAGGCGACGGCCGAGGCGCTGCGCGGGCTGTCGTCGATCAGCGCCATCTCGCCGAAAATGCCGTCGGCCTCGAGGGTCTCGAAATGACGGTCGCCGCTCATGATCTCCACCCGCCCACGCACGATGACGAAGAACTCGTCGCCAGGATCGCCCTCCTGGAAGATCGTCCTGCCTTTGGAGAGATTGCGCGTCGGAAACCCGGGGCCCAGGAGATGATGAAAACTAATTTTTGTTTCTGGCATTCGCCTTTCCTATGCGTCGCGCTTGACACCCTTTGCCTCTCCCAATCCAGTGTAAACAAATAAACCTGACAAATGTTCGGCGCGCCGCCTTGAACGAGGCCGCGACGGCGCGCGCTTGCCGACCGTCAAGCGGGGCGGTCCGGGTCGATCAGTGCGCGGAGCCTGCAAATTCGCCAGTGATGACCGCCTCGACCTCCGCGACCGTCGTGTGCTTCGGGTCGATGTCATCGGCGACGATTCTGCCGTGTCTCATGACGGCGATGCGGTCGACCACCTGGAACACATGGTGGATGTTATGCGCGATCAGGATGCAGGAGTGTCCGGAATCGCGCGCGTTGCGCACGAAGCGCAGCACGCCCTGCGTCTCGGCGACGCCGAGGTTGTTGGTCGGCTCGTCGAGGACGATGAGGTCGCTGTCGAAATGCATCGCGCGGGCGATCGCCACGGCCTGACGCTCGCCGCCGGACAGCGACGAAATCGGCGTTGAGGC
This sequence comes from Roseiarcus sp., assembly GCA_036510135.1. Lineage (GTDB taxonomy): Bacteria > Pseudomonadota > Alphaproteobacteria > Rhizobiales > Beijerinckiaceae > Roseiarcus. Next base: position 16,212 of record DATCEJ010000432.1, read on the forward strand.
CGGGATCGACTTGCCGATTCCGACCTTTCGCAGAAGCTCGCCGGCGACCTGCTCCATCAGCCTCGCGTCCATCCGGTTGAGGAAGCGTGGGCCCTTGAGCGGTTCGCGGCCGAGGAACAGATTGCGGGCGATTGAGAGCTGAGTGACGAGCGCCGAGTCCTGATAGATCGTCTCGATGCCGAGCGCGATCGCGTCCGTCGTGCTGCGGATGTCGGCGCGTTTGCCGCGCACGATGATGTCGCCGCTCGTTGCGCGCACCGCTCCTGAAAGCACCTTGATCAGCGTCGACTTGCCCGCGCCATTGTCGCCCAACAGGCCGACGATCTCCTGACGCGTGACGTTGAAATTGACGTCGTCGAGCGCCTGCACGCGACCGTAGAACTTGTCGATATGCTCCATGCGGATGAGGTCTTCGCTCATCGGTCAGGTCCCCGCCTGATGTCGGCGCTCGAGCCACGAGTGCAGCGCCATCATGCCAAGGATGATGGCGCCGATAAAGATGTTGTAGGCGAGGCCGGGCACGCCGACCAGCACGATGCCGTTGCGCATCACGCGCAGGATAAGGATGCCAAGCACCGTGCCAATGATCGTGCCGCGCCCGCCGGTGAGCGCGGTGCCGCCGATGACGACCATCGCGATGACTTCAAGCTCGTAGCCGCTTCCACTGTTCGGGTTGGCGGCGGAGGTGCGGATCGAGCTGATGATGCCGGCGAAGGCCGACATGACGGCGCTGAGGACGAAGAGCCAGACCTTGACCGCGTTGACATTGACGCCGCGCGCCCGCGCCGCGACCGCATTGCCGCCGGTCGCCTGAATCCAGTTGCCGAATTTCGACTGCGTCAGGACATAGGATAGGATGATCGCCGCCGCGACGAACCAGAACAGCGAGGCATAGACGCGGAACGGCCCAACATAGAAGTCGCCGACCAGAAGCTGGGCGAGCCATTGACTGCCAGCGCTCCAGGTACGCTGGGGAAAGCCGTCGGTCACGAACAGCGCGACGCCCCGAACCACCAGCAACATGCCGAGCGTCACCAGAAATGACGGGATCCTGAGCCGTGTGACGAACAGGCCGCTGAACAGTCCGATCGCCGCCGCGATGAGAAGGGCGACAAGGAAGCCAACGAACAGCGAGGTCACCCCCGCATTGTAGAGCGTCCACATCGCGACTGGTGCGAAGCCGAACACGGAGCCCACGGAGAGATCGAATTCGCCCGCCGTCATCAGAAGCGTCATGGCGAGAGCGATGAGGCCGAGCTCGACCGTGAACGTCAGCGTGTTCGAGATGTTGAGCGGCGACAGGAATGCGGGATTGAGCGCCGCGAAGACCGCAATCTCCAGGATCAAGAGCACGAAGGGGCCGAACTCCGGCGCCGATATGATGCGGCGGAGGGAAGAAGTCTGCGTCAAGTCCGGTCACCGGAGAAAGGGCGGCGACAGCGAGCGCCGACAGCCTGAAGGTCGTAAAAAAGCAGTTCCCGTCCCGGCGAGTTTCGGCGCGGGACGGGGAACGCGCTCGGCGCTTACTTGACCGACATCATCTTGTCGTAGGTGGCGACGGTCGACTTGTCATAAAGCGAGCCGACCGTGATGTTGAAGCCGGGAGGGACGCCGTCCGCCGCCATCAGGCCCATCGACAGAGCGAGATAGCTCGTCGCCTGCGGGTCCTGCCACATGGCGGCGTTGACATAACCGTCCTTGACTTCCGCACTCGTGTCCTGCGAATTGCCCCAGCCCACGACGGGGATTTCGCCCGCCTTCACGCCGACCTGATCGAACACGCGCTTGATCGAGCCGGTGACCATATCGCCAAGGCCAATGATCGCGGTGATCTTAGCCTTGTTGGCGGTGAGGTAGTCGCTCATGCGCGAGATGACAGTCGCTTGATCGAGCGTCGCGTCGGTCACTTCCGTCTTGATGTTGAGCGGCCCGAAGACGGCGTCGATGCCCTTCTTCTCCTCGACGCCGTAGCTCGCGCCGGGAACCTCGACCGGCATCCAGACAAAGTCGCCGGACTTCACCAGCTTGTGATCGACGAGATATTGCGCCCACGCCTTTCCGACGACGAGAAGGTCGCCGCCGACGTAAGCGGTGAAGTTCACTTTCGGGTCGGGCGTGTTGAAATTGATGACCGGGATGCCGGCCGCGCGCGCTTCCTTGACGACGTCGACGAGGCTGCCAGGATCGGGGCTCGTGGTGACGATGGCGTCGGCCTTGGCGGCGATGGCGGTGCGGATCGCCTCCTGCTGCGAGGGGACATCGCCATTGTGGAACGACGTCTTGACGGTCTGGCCAGTATCCTTCGCCCACATTTCCGCGCCAGCGAGGAAATAGGTCCAGACCGGATCGGCCGGGGATCCGTGCGAGATCCAGTACAAGGTCTTGGCTTGAACCGCTAACGGCAGCGACAGCGCAAACAATGCGACGGCGATCAGCCTCGCAACCATTCTAACCATAAACGTCCTCCCGGTTCGAAATCGGCGCCGAATTCTTGTCGGTTTTCTCGGCGGTTGCAAACTTTGCATGGCGACGCGGTCGAAACAAGCCGGCTCGTGCTTGCGGCCAGGGCACGATCCTCAATCGTTAACGTCCGTATCCCTCGCTACGGACCTCATACAAGGCGCCCTTTGCGATGGCAAAGGGCCTCGAAGGAGACTCCAGACTGCGCTCGCGGCCACGCTTGCACCCGCTGGAACGTCCTTCGAGGCCCCTTCGGGGCGCTCAGGACGAGGTCGATGAGCGTTGAGGCGGGCCGTTAACGATTGAGGATTCTGTCCTGTGCCTGCGGCCAAGGCGGCCGCCGCCCTCACGGCTCCCTGTCGCTGAAGCGCTTGGCGCGCCCTTTGATGGCGAAATCGAAGACAGAGCCGCTGAGGCCAGCTCTTGGCTGCGGCGGCCTCGATGACGAAAGTCGTCGGCGTCTCCAGAAGCGAGAACAGGATCGGCGCATCGAGCCGGGAGACATGATCGACCGCGATGATATTCGGCGCCTCCGAGGGCGCCAGATTTTCCTGTCCGCCGACCTCGAGTCGGAACACGAACCGTCACGCGCGGGAAGGCGGGGAACGGCGCGAACCGTCGCGACGTCGCCAACGTCCGAAACATGATGGCGGGCGCCCCTCCGAATTGGATGCGGATGGGACGCCCGAATCTGAGGCTCCGCCAAGCGCCCAGCCGGCGCGCGCCGGCGGCGTTGCTCACGAACGGGATGCGCCGCGCATCGGCCTTGGCCTTCTGCGAGAAACTCGGGCCGAGGCCGGGTCTATTGAATGGAGTAGAGGACGCCGACGCGGATCTGGTGCGAGGCGTTGCTTTGGCGGATGGTCGCGCCCGTCTGCGGATTAAAGAGCGTATTGACCGTGCCGCTGTTCAAGTAGCGATACCCGACGTCGAGCGTCATGCTGGGGGTGATCTTGTAGCCAACTCCGACCGCAAGCGCCCAGGCCATCGAGTAGGTGGTCGAGCTGATCGAGCGGTTCCAGAATTGCTGCGCGAAGGGCACGTTGGGTTGTGGCGTCAGCGTCTGTCCCTGATTGTTGACCCACACCGGCGGGAAGGGGCCGACTGGGGTGAGGTTCGCGGCATAAGGTTGGCCGTTCGCCGTCTCGGTGTGGTTTGCGCTTGCGGTCAGCGTATCTATGTTGAGGCCGAGACCGCCGCCGACGTAAGGCGTGAAGCCATAATAGGTCCCAACGTCGAAATAGGCGTTGGCGAGGAAAGCATTGTCGCTTTGACGCGCGCTCGCCGAGCTGTTGCAGGTGTTGGTCCTATCGTAGAGAAAGCCTAACGGGACACCGGCCGGGCTGCTCACGCCGGTGAGGCCGTAAGGACAGACTGTCGTCGCCTGACGCGATCCTCCGGGGCCTGTGCGGTAGTCCCATGTGGCGTCGAACCGCAGCCAGTCGTTCCACCGATAACCGAACCCGGCGCCGCCGGTGAAGTTTGTCGTCGTCCAGTTCGCTCCATTGCCGATCGTCAGCGGCGCCCCCACGACGCCCAATGCGGGAAGCGCGAGGTTCGGGAACGAGAGGCTCGGCGCGCGGTCGAAGCTGACCCCGACATCGCCGCGCACGTACCAGCCCGAGCCGACCTCGAACATCGGGGATTGGCCGGTCGGCATGGTGAGCGGCGGAGCCGAGCCCAACAGATCAGCGGCTGAAGCCGGGGCGGCCACGATCGCCGCGGCGCAAGCGAGAGAGAACAGAACCTTCATTGGCCACCCCAGAATCGCCGCGCCGACGTGAGATACGGCGCCGCTTCGGGGGTATTCTGATAGGCGAATACTTAAATATCGTTTAACCGTAACAAACTGTTACCCATATTATACCCAAGCTGACAAGTAACGTAAGGTAAAGCGTACCGCATAGGTCAGCAAAGGCCGACTCTGGCTTTAGGCTATCGGCGGCCGCTTGCGCGGGACTGAAGCGCCGGGACGCACTCGCATGCCTCAGGAGCGGGCGAGCACCAGCCCGACACCGGCGAGCAACACGCCGACCAGCTGTCGCGCTTCGAGCGGCCTTGCCTCCGTTCCCAGAAGGCCGAAACCGTCGATGAGGACCGACACGACAGCGATGACGAAGAAATAGAGGATGAACGTCTGGGTCGGGCCGAGCTTCGGAGCGACGAAGGCGAGGCCCGTGACGATAAACGCCCCCATCATGCCGCCGAAGACCACCTTCATCCCTTGAGTCGTGATGAGGCTCGTGTCGGGAAGCGGAAGGCGGTAGATCGCGAAGGCGACCAGAATGAGCGTCAGCGCGGAGATGGTGGCGGACATTGCGCCAACCCAGATCGCGCCGATGCCGGACCGGACCGCTGCGCCATTGGACATCGCCTGCAGGGCCTGGGCGCAGCCGCACGCCATCGCAATCAGCCAGAAGTTCGCTTTCAACTTTCCACTCCAGATTCAAGGCTTAAGCTTGGACGGTCAACGTCCCATCGATAAAGCGCGTCTTGGCGAGGAACATCGACAAGCGTTCGGCGAAGTCGCGTCGCGCACGTGTAAGAGGCGGCCGGGTCCGCCGCCATTGCGGCGCGGCGGGCGCTCTTGCCAGGTCCGGCCAGGGCGATGCGGCGAACCAGGCGCGATAGGTTTCGGCGAACCTGGTCTCGCCCCGCCACGAGGCCAGCTCCCAGGGTTTCGGCGCGTTGACGAAATGCAGCACGATCGGCTCGAGCCGGCGTTCGAGGTCGAGCAGGAAAAAGTCGCCCATGAAATTAAAGCGCGGCGAGAGAGGCGCAAAATTGCCCTTGAGCGTCGCATTGAGCGCGTCCTGCTCCATGAACGGATAGCGCTTCGGCTCGTCGCGCAGCGCTTTCACGACTCGCTCCGTCAGCTTCTCCGCCCGCCACGCGGCGCGGTCGATCGTCATCAGCCCGGCGTTGAAGTAGGGCGTATCGATCGCAAGGCCAAGCGAGCGGCGCGAACGCTGGAACTGGCGCGCCAGCCCGTCGCCCTTGAAGTCCATGAGAAAGATCATGTCGTAAGCGGCGGCGAGCGGCTTGTCCCCGAGATCGAAGCTTTCGAGCCGCTTGAGGCCCGGGCGAACGACAGCCATGTCGGAATCGACGGTGACGATCCGCTCGAAATGAGCGGGCAGGATGTCGTCGAGAAACAGGCGGCGGAACACCGCGCGCGAAAAGCGGCCTTTGCCGGCGAGGCTGGCGTCGAAGCGCGAGAAGTCGAGCGTCATGAGCGTGATCCGTTCCCGCAACGGCGCCGGCAGCTTGTCAAAGCCGGGCGCCACGTCGTCCGGCTCGCATATCAGAAAGATCTCGCGCTCGACTTCCGGTTCGGCCTCGATGAGGGACGCGATCGCGCGCACCGCGGGCGCAAAAAACGCGCGATCCGGCGTGAAGCAGTAGGCGGTTCGCATGGTCCCCCGTTCCTGCGCCGTGCCGCTCGAACGACTCACGCCCAGAATTGCTAGATGTTATCCGCTTCGGTCTTCGCGCGATCATAGCCAGTGTGGAGGGCCGGGGCGATCTGTTTTGGGTCGGCGAGGCGGATGT
>DATCEJ010000433.1:0-5330 GCA_036510135.1 Roseiarcus sp.
AATCCTATGGGCTCGTGAAGGACAAGACTGTGCCTTTCGTGCCGAACTCCGGCTACGCGTTTGTCGTCATCCATCCGGCTCATTCGCTCTTGAGGTCGAGCTGGCATGGCCGGGAGGCGATCTCGGTTCCGGTCGAGAAGCCGCGCCTGTCGATCCTCAACACGTATTACCGGGACCCCGCGCCGCAGCCGAACGGGGGCATGTGAAGAGGGGCTGGCCGAATCGGCCGGCCCTTCAGCCCATCGCGAAGTCCCAAAGCGAGCGCCAGACACAGCGCTTCGCGGGATTCTTGAACGCCGCGGCGTCAAAGTGGGCCAGATGGCCGGTCGTGCCGTCGTCGGGCCAGCGGAAACCAACCTCCACCTGGCCCGCCCGCTCGATGACGAATTGCTGGACCGGTCCGGGATCGTCAGCTGCGGCGATCGCGGGCCCGAGGCGGCCGATCGCCCCATCCTGGTAGAGCCAGAGCCGGCCGTCGCCCGAGGTCACCCGAACCAGGCGCGCGGATGCGTCATAGGCGACGACGAGGGGTCCAAGTTTGCCCTCACCCCGGTAATCGCATTGACGCGTCACCGGTCCGGCCGCCCAACCCGGCGCTGCGGAGCCAAGCAGCGCGGCGAATGCGACCAGGGCGGGACAGGTGCGGGACATAGCGCTTGGAGTTCCGATATCGAAATGCGAAACGATGTATACTATCAGCCCGCGAGCTCGCGAAAGCGCGAAATTTCCGCACCCTGTCGTCCGACAAGGCGGCCGGAAGCGGCGCGGGTTGCAATGCCTTTTTAACCTGCTATCAAGCCGCGCGCCGCAACCCGGCCGCCGCTCTTCGAAGGGTCTGTTTCCATGTTCGCTGTCAGCCGACGCGCCGCGCTCTGGCTCCCTCTTCTCGCCGCCTCAGCCGCCTGGGCGGCCGAGGACGCGGACAATACCGTTGTTCTCACGACGAAGCACGGGAAAGTCACGATCCAGCTTCGCCCGGACTGGGCGCCTAAGCACGTTGCCCAGATCAAGACGCTGGTGAAGCAGAAGTTCTACGACGGCCTGACGTTCCATCGTGTCATTCCGGGGTTCATGGCCCAGACCGGCGATCCGACCGGAACCGGCTCCGGCGGTTCCAGCCTTCCCGACGTTTCAGCCGAGTTCAACAAGACCCATTTCACCCGAGGCATCCTCGGCATGGCGCGCGCGGAAGATCCGAATTCGGCCAATTCGCAATTTTTCATCACAACCGCCGACGCAGGCTTCCTCGACGGCAAATATACGGCCTTCGGCGAGGTCACCTCGGGCATGGACGTCGTCGACAAGATCAAGGCCGGAACCCAGGACAACAACGGCGCAGTTACGAATCCCGACAAGATCGTCAGTATGCGCATGGCGTCTGGCGCGAAATAGGCAGGAGCACACGATGAGCAGCGCAGGCGATACGCTAACGCTTGAGACGAGCAAGGGTCCGGTGGTGATTGAAATGAACCCGGCGCTTGCGCCCGGCCATGTCGCGCACATCAAGCGCCTGGTCTCCGAGGGATTCTACGACGGCATCGTCTTCCACCGCGTGATCGACGGGTTCATGGCCCAGACCGGTTGTCCCAAGGGAACCGGGACGGGGGGGTCGAAATATCCGGACCTCAAGGCCGAATTCAACGCCGAGCCGCATGTCCGCGGCACGGTGTCGATGGCGCGCTCGTCGAGCCCCGATTCGGCCAATTCGCAGTTCTTCATCTGCTTCGGCGATTCGGCCTTTCTCAACCGCCAATATACCGTGTGGGGCAAGGTGGTTTCGGGCATGGAGAACGTCGATAAGATCAAGCGCGGCGAGCCTGTCCGCGATCCCGACAAGATCATCAAGGCGACGCTGAGCTGAGATCATAGCAACGCTTGCGGCTGAGGGCGCAGGCTCGGGGTCACGGCCCCAACAGCGGCCCCTCTCGTCGTCGCGCCAAAGATTGATGTCCTCGACAGGATGGCGATGACCGCAATGCGCGTCGACGCCTTCGATTTTGTTCTCGCCCCTGAAAGCATCGCGCTCACTCCCGCGAATCCGCGGGACAGCGCGCGGATGCTGGTTGTCGGCCCCGATGGCGACTTTGCGGATGCGCATGTGCGCGATCTGCCGGACTTTCTCACGCCCCGCGATGCCCTCGTCGTGAACGACACCCGGGTCATCCCGGCGCGTCTTGATGGGATTCGCGTTCGGGACGAGGCTGTCGCCTCGATTGAAGCGACCCTGATCGAGCGCGTCGACGATTGCCGGTGTCGGGCGCTCGCGCGGCCCGCCAAGAGGCTCAAGGTCGGCGAGCGCATCCGTTTCGGTGAGGCGAGTGAGAGCATGGCCTGCCTTCTCGCCGCGCTCGACGCGGAAGTGGAGGACAAAGGCGAAGCGGGCGAGGTTCTGCTGCGCTTTGAGTTCACCGGCGCAGCGCTGGACGAGGCGATTGACCGTCTTGGGACGCCCCCCCTGCCCCCTTACATCGCCTCGCGGCGCGCCTCGTTGCCCAGCGACCAGGCGGACTACCAGACGATGTTCGCCGCCAAGCCCGGCGCGGTCGCGGCGCCGACTGCGGGGCTGCATTTTACTCCCGCGCTGGTTGCTCGCCTCGCGACGCGAGGCGTCGCCCTGCATAAGGTTACCTTGCACGTCGGCGCCGGAACTTTCGCGCCGGTCCGGGTCGAGGATACGCGCGACCACAAGATGCATTCCGAATGGGGCTCGATCAGCGCGGCCACAGCCGACGCCCTGAACGCCGTGCGGGAAGCCGGAGGCCGGATCGTCTGTGTCGGCACGACGTCTGCGCGCGTCCTCGAAAGCGCTGCTGATGAAAATGGGCGGCTTCGGCCGTTTTCAGGCCAGACGGATATTTTCATCACCCCAGGTTATAAGTTTCGCTGCGTCGACGCCCTCATGACCAACTTTCATTTGCCGCGATCGACCTTGTTCATGCTCGTTGCGGCCTTTAGCGGACTTGAGACGATGCAGGCGGCGTATGCGCACGCAGCTCAAGCCGGGTATCGGTTCTATTCGTTCGGCGACGCCTGCCTCTTGACCCGCGCCAGCCAGACGGGCGACGAACGTCCGTGAGCGACGAATTTTCCTTCGCCGTCCACGCCACGGACGGCCGAGCGCGGACCGGCGCGATCTCGACACCGCGCGGCATGATCGGCACGCCCGCCTTCATGCCGGTCGGCACCGCCGCGACGGTCAAGGCCATGCACCCGAATGCGGTGAGAGGGCTCGGCTATGACATCGTGCTTTCCAACACCTACCACTTGATGCTGGCGCCGGGGGCCGAGCGGATCGCGGCGCTCGGGGGCCTGCACAAATTCATGAACTGGCCGCACCCCATCCTCACCGATTCCGGCGGGTTTCAGGTGATGAGCCTCGCCAAGCTGCGCAAGCTCAGCGAGCGCGGCGTGACCTTCCAGTCGCATATCGATGGATCGCGCCATGAGCTGACGCCCGAACGATCGATGGAGGTGCAGCGCCTTCTCGGTTCCGACATCCAGATGCAGCTCGACGAGTGCGTGAGGCTGCCGTGCTCCCATGAGGAGGCCGAGCGCGCGATGCTGTTGTCGCTTCGATGGGCCGAGCGTTCGAAGAGCGCCTTCGGCGAACAGCCGGGCCGCGCAATATTCGGCATCGTCCAGGGGGGCACGGAAAAAGACCTTCGCCTGTCCAGCGCTCTGGCGCTCGTCGAGATGGACTTTCACGGCTATTCAATCGGCGGATTGGCGGTCGGCGAGCCGCAGGCGGCGATGCTCGACACACTCGACGTCGTGGTTCCCCATCTGCCTGTCGACAAGCCTCGCTATCTCATGGGCGTGGGGACGCCTGACGATCTGCTTCAGGCGATCAGGCGCGGCGTCGATATGTGCGATTGCGTGATGCCGACGCGCGCTGGACGGCACGGGATGGTGTTCACCCGCCAGGGCCGCCTCAACCTGCGCAACGCGCGCTTCGCCGACGACCCTCGCCCAATCGATCCGCTGTCGTCCTCGCCGATGGCGCGCGACTATTCCCGCGCCTATTGGCGCCATCTCACGAAGTCAGGCGAGATTCTAGGGATGATGGGCCTCACCGAGGTCAACCTTGCCTATTATCAGGACCTCATGGCGGGCGCCCGGCTCGCGATCAGCGAGGGGCGCCTGGACACTTATATCGCAGGGACGCAACAAAACTGGGCGGAGGGCGAGGCGGAAGGACGCTGAAAGCCGGCCGCCCCCTAGACACCGGCAGCCATCACCGCCAAGGCTCGGCCGGGCAGCCGGCTGCAAATTTCCATCAGAGAGGGCGTGGTCGACGCGCCACAGTAACGGCCGCTGTTGTTGGCCGAATAAGTAGAAACGTGATTCCTGAAATAAAAGGGGCGGCCCGCTCTTACGGCGGCCCGCCCCTCTTTTCATCCACGTAGTGCGTTTTACAATCCGGGATATTCTCTACTATCCCTTCCGCGCGTTGGCGGCAATTAAAACTGTCGAACGCTTGTGTCCTCCCACAGACCCTACGGCGTCCGGCGCCAAACCTTTTGGCAGCGGCCTCCTTTTAGCGCATCATTGCTAGTCCAATTTTTTGGCGATGTCACGTGCCTAAGCGTCCCTGCCATGCATATTTTTAGGAGCTGGGTCCAATTTGGTCAAATGTGCAACGGCGAATGCAAAAGTGCTACGCATTCGATCAACCCGCCGCTTGGGGTCCGTCTTTCATCGGTTACGTCGATGCCTTAAGACCCCACAGCAATGCCTGCAGCTCTGGAGTCAAAATGACTGCGATCGTGAACGTCGTCGGCCGCGAAATCCTCGATAGCCGCGGCAATCCTACGGTCGAAGTGGATGTCGTGCTTGAAGACGGCTCGATGGGGCGAGCCGCCGTTCCATCAGGCGCTTCGACCGGCACGCGCGAAGCGGTTGAATTGCGCGACGGCGACAAGCGACGCTTCGGCGGAAAGGGCGTTCTGAAAGCTGTCGAGGCGGTCAATCGCGACATTTTCGACGCCGTTTCCGGTCTCGAGGCTGAAGATCAGCTCAAGATCGACGAGACCCTGATCGCGCTCGACGGCACGAACAACAAGTCGCGGCTCGGCGCGAACGCCGTTCTCGGCGTCTCGCTTGCCGTCGCCAAGGCGGCGGCGGAGGCTTCGGGCCTGACGCTTTACCGTTACGTCGGCGGCGCCATGGCCAGGGTCTTGCCGACGCCAATGATGAATATCGTCAACGGCGGCGCGCATGCCGACAATCCAATCGACTTTCAGGAGTTCATGATCCTTCCTGTCGGCGCGCCATCCTTTGCCGAGGCAGTGCGGTGGGGCGCGGAGACGTTTCACGCGCTTAAGGGCGCG
>DATCEJ010000434.1:0-7341 GCA_036510135.1 Roseiarcus sp.
AAACTTTCCCTAATCTTTTTAATCTGCATCGTCGGAACAAACCCATTCGGCGGCGGTTTGCCGCATATGGCGAAGCGCGCCAGTCTTGCCGTCATTGGTCACGCTATGTCCCCAATCTTGCCGATTTCCTTTGTGGCTACGCTGCTTTGTGTTCTCGTGGCCATCGACTGGGCCTGGTACCAGCAGGTGCTGTTCGTTGGCGCAGCCCTATCGGCAACGGTATGGGTGTGCTCGCTTGAAGCCTGGAGCTGCCAAGAGGCGCCGGCGAAGACCGAGGACGATCGCGGCCATTATTACCCGGCCGAGTGATAGGATCGAACGTCGGCCTAGAAACTCTCCCCGCCGTCGACGGTAAGCACGTGGCCAAGGATGTGGCGCGCACGGTCGCTGCACAGAAACATGACGGCGTTGGCGATGTCGTCGCCATTGGCGATGCGGCCGGCGGGAATGCGCGCGAGCACCGCCTTCTCATCGAGCCGCCCCATCCTTAGGTCCGCCAGCACCCCTTCGGTCGCGACATGGCCTGGCGCGACCGCATTGACCCGCAGCCCCTGCCCCGCCCATTCGACCGCCATGGTTCGGGTCAAGCTGTCGAGCGCTGCTTTCGACGCCGAATAGAGCCCGAGGCCCGGGGCGGGTCGCCCGGCGGCGATGCTGCTGACATTGACGATCGCTCCGCCCCTCTTCTGGTCGATCGCCCATCGTACGAATGCCCGCGCCCCGTTGAGAGGGCCAATGGCGTTGACGGCGAAAAACCGGGCCGCCTCGGCCGCATCCGCCTCGATCAGCGGCAAAACGGCGAACAGCGCCGCGTTGTTGACGAGGATGTCGACCGCGCCAAGCTTGTCGACCGCCGTCGCGATTAACTGTTCGCAGTCAGCCGCCTGAGCGACATCGGCGACGACCGGCAGAACGGGGCGTCCGCATTCCTCCTCGATCGTCCTGGCCGCGTGGGTCAGCGTCGCTTCGGTGCGCCCGGCGATCGCGACCCGCGCGCCCTCACGGGCGAAGGCGCGGGCGATCGCAAAGCCTATTCCCGCGCCGCCCCCCGTCACGACCGCGACCTTGCCGTCGAACTCAGGCGCGCCCGCGGGCGCGGGAACCGTCAAGGCATAGCTTGGAAGCGGCGTGCGAGCGCGCTGATGTGTTTCGCGGTCTCAATATCGAGATCGGTGATCTTCATCCCGGCGTCGTGCGTGCAGAACGAGAACGACAGGATGTTGTAGGAATTGCGGAACTCGGGATGATGATTCATCACCTCGGCCTGAATAGCGATTTCGACGATGAAGGCGATCGCGTCGCGAAAGGTTTTCAGCTCGAACCTGGCCTCGATGTTCGGCGCTTTCAGCGACCAGTCGGGCAGCTCAGCCAGCGCCGCTTTGATCTCGGAATCGCTCAGAATCTTATAATTCGCCATGGGTTTTGCTCCTTAACTCACTTAGGGGCGGCGACCGGGTTTGCGATGCTCGGTTGGTCGAGCTGAAGGATCGCCTGTTCGAGCGGCGCCGGCGCGACGCGGATCCAGCCGGTGTAGGGCTGGCTGAACTCGAGGATCAGAAAGATCGCAAGCCCGATCGACGCACTGCCCAGGACGAGCATCGCGAACGACATCGGGCTCAATCTCGACAAAAGTCCCATGCTGGCGAACATGAGGGACGACCAGAACGTCACGGCGTAGACCAGAGGCCAGGGGATCGGGGTCGCCGCTTGCAGCGACATGAGGAGCCGCTGCTCGCCGATGAAGGCGTACTTCGTGCGCGCGGCGGCGAGCAGGCTTGTCTGCGCGGGCGTCTTGGGCTCGAGACCATCGAGAAACGTGCTCATGCTGGCCATGGCCTTGTAGGAGGCCTCATAAGCCGCGGCGCGCGAGGTGTCGTCGCCCCAGAACTGTTCGTGCGCCCACACGAGATCGGTCCTCAAGATGCTGCGGGCCTGATCCGCCGCGGGCCCGTAATGGCGCATTTCGAGATCGAACTCGAGCGCCCGCGCGGTGATGGTCTGGAGTTCCGTCTGCTGGGTGCTGTAGACGCCGTAGGCCGTCCAGATGAGGAGGCCGTTGACCAGCACGAGCAGGAGCGTCAGCTGCCCGACGACGCCGCCGATCATGTCGCGGGCCTTGTCCGTCGTGTATCGCGCCGGGAGGATGCGCTGAAGCACGAGGCCAACGAGGCCGCCCGCGGTGATCAGGCCGGTGACAACGAGCGCGATGGCGAGCGAACTCATTTCCGGCATCGCGCCTCCCTCGGACATGACTCTCCGTGACATGTCCGCGCGGCCTCGTCCAGCACACGCAGGTCGTTCGCATGATTTCCAGACTTGGAGGTCGGATCGCGAAGGCGATGAGCAGCCCGCCGGGCTCGGCTAGCCGTTCGCCATCTGAATATAGCAACGGCAGCCCTCGAGAATTTGGCGAACGGCAGCCCTCGCATCATGAAGGAAGGGTGTTCTTATAAATCTTCCCGTCCTTCATAATGATCAGAAAATTCTTCTCCGGGTTTTCGACGAGCGCGATGTTGGCGGTGGGATCGCCATCGACGAGGAGAAGATCGGCGAAAGCGCCCTCCTCAATAACGCCTAGCTTTCCGGGGTAAGGGTTGCGCGGCCCGGACAGGGCCAGCAATTCGCCATTGGTCGCGGTGGTCATCGTCAGGATTTCGGCGTTCTCGTACCAGCGCGTGAGGTGGGTCAGCATGATCCCCTGGCGCGTAGCCTTCTCGGGGGAAAACAGCATATCCGAGCCGAAGGCAGTCTTGAGCTTGTAGGCTTTCGCCAGTGGGTAGGCCGTGTTCGTGCCGGCAATGACCTGCTCCAGATTGATCCGGCTCTGACCGCCGAGAGGAACGGTGTCTTCGTCGCTGACGAACGGCTGAATGCTCAGCCAGACGCCCTTGTCCACCATAAGCTTAGCCGTCGGCTCGTCCATCAGATGCCCGTGCTCGATGCACTGGACTCCGGCATCAATCGCCCGCTGGATCGCGGCGGGCGGGTACGCGTGCACGGCGACATAGGTGTTCCGATCGGCTGCCGCCTCCACGCCGGCGCGAAGCTCGGGCTCGCTGAAGGTCAGCATATCCAGCGTGGTGCGCGGCGACGACACGCCTCCGCCGCCCACCAGTTTTATTTGGGAGGCGCCCTCCAGAAGCTGCTCGCGCACGCGCAGGCGCACTTCGTCGGCGCTGTCGGCGATATTGGCGGCGCCTGTCCGTTCCATCGAGCTTACTGGACCGCCCGGGCTCCGCGGCAGATCGGACAGGGGACGCATGTCCCCGTGTCCCCCAGTCGTGGTGATCATGGCGCCGCACGGATAGATGCGCGGCCCCGGCACGAGTCCTTCGTCGATCGCCTGCTTGAGCGCAAATGAAGGACCGCCAAGGTCCCGAATCGTGGTGAATCCGCGCATCAGGGTTCGCTCCGCCTCGGCGCTGGCGGCCAGGAAGATGTAGCCCACATCCGCCCCGAGCAGAGTTGAGATCGGCAGCGCGGCGAAAATGGAATGCCAGTGCGCGTCGATCAATCCCGGCATCACGATCCGCCCGCCGCAGTCGATCCTGCGCGCCCCTTCCGGACCTGTTGGGTTCCCGCTCGCAACCGCCTTGATGCGCCCGCCTTCGACGATAAGAGCAAGTCCCCCGCGCAAGGCATTGGACTTCCCGTCAAACAGGAGAAAATTCGTGAAGATGATTGGCTGCGTCGGATCTGACGCGTTTTGGGCGCGCGCCGCGCGGGGAAGGCCAAGCGCCGCGATCGAACCGCCCAATCCAGCCACAAATCCACGGCGCGAAAGGTCCGCATTGATGCGGCGTGTCACGGACTGGAGTTCGCCTCCGCAACAGGAACAGCCCTGAGACCCTTCCGCTTGCGACGGATCGCCCAACGAGCAAGAAAACATGCGACGCTCCTCCATAGGAGACCTTCGAAGCTAACCGACGCGTCTCGCGACAGGAAGCGCGGCCTCAAGCCTTCGCGAATTTGGCGAAGGCCTCCTTATAGTCCGGGTGCCAGCGGGAAAGCGGCGGCCGGTTCTCGACGATGTCGCCCGCCGCCCAAAGAATGCGGCGCTCGTCGACCTCGCGCGGCACGTCGTTGTCGGGGCAGAGGATGTAGAAGTCGCCCCGTCCCATCGAATTCAGCATGAAGTCAACGACCTGCTCGGACGTCCAGGCCGCAGCCGTCTTCTCAGTCCGCGACCCCGCGGTCATGCCGGTGAAGGTAAAGCCCGGAATGAGCATATGCGCGCTCACATGGGCGCCTTCGATGTTGCGCAATTCGTGCGCCAGCGCCTCGGTCACGACCTTCACGCCCGCCTTCGAGACGTTGTAGGCGGTGTCTCCAGGCGGACAGGTGATGCCCTGTTTCGAGCCGGTGTTGACAATCGCCGCCGCCGTCCCCTGCTTGATCATGTCCGGAGCGAACGCCTGGACCCCGTTGATCACGCCCCACAGGTTGACGTCGAGGATGCGCCGCCAGCGAGCCGGATCGCCGAACAAGTCCCCGCCCCCGCCGGTCCCGGCGTTGTTCATGAGCACGGCGACCTCGCCGAACGCGTCATAGACCGAGGTCTTCAGGCGCTGGACGTCGGCGAGGCTGCTGACGTCGACAGCGAAGGATCGCACGGAATCCGGCTGCGCCGCAGCGGCGCGCACCTTGGCGGCGCCGGCCTCGAGCGCGTCGCCGCCCAGGTCCGCCATGCACACTTTCAGCCCAAGCGCGGCGAATTTGGCCGACGCCGCCAGGCCAATGCCGCTGGCCGCTCCGGTGACGACCGCGACCCGGTTCGCGACCAATGCGGGATGATTGGGCAACTGAAGTTCTCCGATTTTGGAAGTCAGGCACGCTACCACCATGCCGAGCGCGCGTCCGCAAGTGTTCGCCGGTCGTGACCGCCTCGGGTGGAAGCCGTCGCCAAGCGAGAGAGGCCGGTGTCGGCGGCCCGTAGGAATTTCATTACCCTTTGACACAACCTCGATTCAATTATCTGTAACTAACGCCACAACCTCAGCTTGCATCAGCTCGATCCCAAGCGTATTTAGTAAAAACCGAGTCACACCATGTCAGGTGCTGGCAGTCTCTAGGCCAGTCATAATCAAGACATGACTTACGACCTAGGCAGGAGATGCATGATGCGTACGACTCTGGTTACCACGGTTGCCATGCTGACTACCGCAACGTTACTTACGATTTCCGCGTCCAACGCGGCGACATACAATTTCAATTTTCTGTCGAGCGACGCGGAATTGAGGGCGACGGGAGAATTCACGGTCAACACCGTGAATGAAGTGACCAAGGTCTCTGGAGCCGTCGCTGGCCTCACCAATCAGACCATCACCGGGGTCACCGCCGATCCGAGCTTCCCGAGCGCGTCCTATAGCCCGGACGGTTCGTTCATCTTCGATAACCTGTATTCGCCCACCGGCATGGCCTTCGATTTCAGCGGGCTGTTGTTCACCACGGCGGAGAACCCGGGCGGCTACTGGAACCTCTGGGCGAGCTCGCCGGGCACGTACTCACTTTACGAGTCGGCTGGCAGCTATAACTACCCGATTGAGGAAAGCGGAACGCTGAGCGTGGCAGCCGCGCCGGAGCCGTCAACCTGGGCGATGTTGGCCTTGGGCTTTGTGGCGCTCACTTTCGTCGGCCGACGCCGCTCGCGCACGGGCCGCCTGGCGCCCAGCCTCGGCTAAAAAGCTGCAAGCCTTCAAAGGCTTCGAGGGCCGCCGAATGGGTGGCCCTTTTTTGTGTCGCGCATGACGCTACAACCGCGTTGGCAAGAAAATTAAGCCAGTTTTAAACCGCACGGTTGTGGAGCTTGACTCTTGAGCTTATTGGCATTTTAAAACACAACCGATCACGAGAGTTTAAACCGGTCGGTCTGAGTTGTAACGTGATCGCGATGATCCGGCGCTGCGTCTCGTCCCAAATCGTTCACAGGGTTTAGAGATGTCCATCCGCGGAAGACGGTCTCATTCCAACGTCCGCCGGCTCATGACGCCGTCAGCGAGCGGTCGCGCGCCGGTGGACGTCGAAATCGCCGAAACTCCCTTGGCAGACGCCGATCAGCTGATCGCAACCTTCCGAGTCCGGGCATATTCCGAGGCGCGCCAACGCCAGCGACAAGCAGCGGCGCCGGAAGTCGCCGCCCATTGGGGTCAGGTGGCGAACCTCATTGCGCGGCGGACGGATGGATCGCGCGCCGACGAATCGAGCCGGACAGATCTTGACGCCCATTTCGTTCGTCGCGGTCGGGAACTGGGCGTGCGTCCCGCCGTCGGATTTTTCGAGGTTGATCCGTTGGAAGAGCTCGAACGCGTTCTCGCGGTGAGGCCACAGCGCTTCCGGCTTCAGTTCGTTGGCGTCGGCGCCGATCACGGGCCAGCCGTTGTTACCGAAACCGAGATTCAAGCCTCGGATGCCTCCTCCGCAATCCGCGAAGCCGTCGAAGCACTCTGGCCGCCCCGGGCGATCCGCCTGCGATTGCTCGATCTCGAGGGGCGAGAAATCTTCGAGCGGCTCAAGGCCGATCTGCGATAGCCCGCGGCGCCAGAGATCGCGCAAGCTCTGCTCCCCTGTCCTCTCTGGCCCGCGCTCTCAAGAAGACGCCGCGCAATCCGGCGACGCCCCGAGCCATGCCACGAACTACGGCGTCTGTAATAGGCTGACGTGAGCCGCCACGACCCGCCAGCCCTCGTCGGTCCTCAACCAGGTCTGGCTCTGTCTTCCCGTCCCTGTTGGCCGCTGGAATTCGACGTTGGCGGTAGCGAAATCCCGGCCATAGGTGGTGATGACGGCCTTCACGAGATCCCGGGCCAGATTGACAGCCGGGCGTCCGGCGCGAAAAGCGGCGATCTCATCATAGCCGTAAAGATTCTCCGTCGCGCCGTAGCGCAAGGTGTGCGGGCTCTTCCAGAACATCACGTCGAGCTCGACGACGTCGTTGGTGACCAGGGCGCGCTCGTAACGGGCGAACGCCTTTTCGACCTCGGCGACCACTTCGGGAATGTTGATGTCCATCATTAATCAGCGTCCTTGCTGGATCGAAAGGCGTCGACCTCGACTCGAGCTTAACGAGTGAAATCGGTTGCAGCGAGCTTCTGGTAAAACTGAGACGCAAAGTCAGCGATGCCCCTGCGAGCAAAGGAGACGCTGGCTGACGCCGCTTTCCTGAACCGCTAAACTGGCCCTCATGCCCGCTCCCGCCTTTCTCCTCGCGCCCGGCGCCGGCGCCCCGTCCTCGCATCCGCGAATGCGGATCTTTGCACGGCTCCTGGCGAGGCTCGGTCCCGTCGAGCCATTTGATTACCCTTATGCCTTGGCGGGCCGAGGGCGGCCAGACCCGCTGCCCAA
>DATCEJ010000435.1:0-5067 GCA_036510135.1 Roseiarcus sp.
ATGCGCGCAGTTTGGTTACGACTACAACGGCAACCGGGTCTGCACCGCTTTCTATTGAACCCAAAGGGGGAAACATAAAAAAAACTCTCACCGCGTTGGCGCTCGTTGGCGCGCTGTCCGTTTCGGGCTGCTACACGCCCCAACAACAGACAGGCACGCTGGCCGGCGGCGCGATCGGCGCTGGCGGCGGCGCGCTCATCGGCTCGGCGCTCACTGGTGGTAGCGCGGGTGGCGCTATCGCGGGCGGCATTCTCGGCGCGGGCACGGGCGCGCTGATCGGCAACTCCGTCACGGCGCCTCGCTATCACGGGCGCTGCGCGCGCTGGGGCTGGAACGGTTACGGCCACCGCGTCTGCCGCGCCTGGTACTGATCAGCACAGGCTTCACGCGCCATGGCTAGTCCTCGCCATGGCGCGGCCCTCGCAGGCCTCGAGCGCGGCTCCGGCCGTGGGACATGACCACACGCCCTTCCCCGGATAGTCCGCTCGCCGCCTGCTTCGTTCCCTCGCCTAACTATGGCGAGCGGCGGGGCTATGGCGGCCCCAATTGCCTTATCCTCCACTATACGGGCATGGCGACGGGAGAAGCCGCGTTGAAGGCGCTGACCGATCCAGCCTGCGAGGTGTCTGCGCATTATCTCATCTGGGAAGACGGCTCCATCGACCAATTGGTCGCGGAGCGCGACCGCGCCTGGCACGCGGGCCGGGGCTCATGGAAGGGCGAAACCGACCTGAACTCGGCCTCGATCGGGATCGAGATCGTCAATCCAGGCCACGAGGGTGGCTCGCCCCCCTTCCCTGATCGCCAGATCGAGGCGACCATCGCGCTCGCGCAAGACATTTGCGCACGCTGGGCGATCGCGCCCGAGCGGGTCCTCGCCCATTCCGACATCGCGCCGGCGCGCAAGCGCGATCCGGGGGAAGCGTTTCCGTGGGGCGCGCTGTGGCGAAGCGGCGTCGGCCATTGGGTCGAGCCCGCGCCGCTCGCGGGCTCGCCGTTGTTTGCTCATGAAGAGGAGGGCCCGCCGATCCGGGCGCTGCAGGCGATGCTGGCCCTCTATGGCTATGGGGTGGAGATCACGGGAGTCTACGACCGCCAGACCCGGCAGGCGGTCACCGCCTTCCAGCGCCATTTCCGGCCGGAGTTGGTCGACGGCGAGGCGGACGCGGCGACCACTGCGACGCTGAAGGCGCTGATCGACGGGCTTGCGGGCGCGACAAAAAGCTCGGCGCTCCGCCTGGGATGAGTTTGCGCCCGTTCAGGGGGTAGCGCCCGAGCCCTCAGCCGACCTCGACCTCCTCCTTGAGATGCCCGAGCGCTTTCTCCTTCGCCATCAAAGCCGCGTGGTCGCGAGCGAGGAACGTGTAGACCGCCGGGGTGACGAACAGCGTGAACAGCGTGCCGATCGCCATGCCAAAGAAAATGGTGACGCCGATGTTGAAGCGCGAGACGGCCCCGGCGCCATGGGCAAAGATCAGCGGCGCCATGCCGACCACCATCGCCGCGGTCGTCATCAGAATGGGCCTCAGGCGCACCGCGGCCGCCTCCTCGATCGCGCTTCGGCGCGAGTGGCCGCGGGTCTCCTGCAGCCGGTTGGCGAAATCGACCATCAGGATACCATGCTTGGAGATGAGGCCGATCAGCGTGACGAGGCCGATCTGCGAATAGATGTTGATGCTGGCGAAGCCGAGGACGCCGCCGATGTTGAGGGGCAAGAGGGCGCCGAACAGCGCCGTCGGCAGGGCGATCAGAATGATCAGCGGATCGCGGAAACTTTCATATTGCGCCGCCAGCACAAGATAGATGACGATGAGCGCGAACACGAACACATAGACGAGCGCGTTGCCCTCCTGCTCGTACTGGCGAGAATCGCCCTGAAAGTCGTAGGTGTAGCCTTCCGGGAAGATCTCTTTCGATTTCGCGGTCAGGAAATCGAGCGCTTCGCCAAGCGTGTGGCCGGGGAAGGGCACGCCTGACAGAGTGGCGGAATTGAGCTGCTGGAAGCTGGTCAGCGCGTTGGGCTGAACTTTTTCCGAGACGCTCGCCACCGCCGACAGTGGGACAAGCTCGCCGTTTCTGGCGCGCACCTGATAGCGGGTCAGCCAGGAGGGATCGAAGCGGAACTCGCGCGGCGCCTGCGGTATGACCTGATAGCTGCGGCCGTAAAGGCTGAACAGATTGACGTAATTGCCGCCGAGCATCGTCGCCAGCGCCGTGCCGACATCGGCCATGTTGACGCCGATGCGGTTGGCCTTGTCGGCGTCGACCTTGAACTCGAGTTGTGGCGTATCGAACTTGAGGTCGACGTCGGTGAACAGGAAGAGGCCGCTCTCCCGCGCCGCCTGCTGCATCTTAAGCGCCACGTCGGCGAGCGTCGTATAGTCGCCGGTGGTCCGCATGACGAATTGCATAGGCGCGCCGCCGGTCGAGCCGGGCAATGCGGGCGGTGAAAACGCCTGCACCTGCGCCTGCGGCACCGCGAGGAATTTTGGGCTGAGCGCGGCGAGCACCTGCTTCTGGGTCCTGCTCCTCTCGTCCCAGGGTTTGAGCAGAAAGCCGGCGAAGGCGTTGCGGACGCCGGCGGAGCCGTTGATGGTGAACACGTGCGAGATTTCCGGCGTGTCGTGCACGCCGTCGAACAGCCGCTTCGTCGCCTGCTCGGTATAATCGAGGTTGCCGATCTGCGGAATCTTGATCAGCGAGAGCAGAATGCCCTGGTCCTCTTCCGGCGCGAGCTCGCGGGGGGTCGTGACATACATGACGGCGGTCAACGCCAGCACCCCGACCAGGATCAGGAGGGTGAGAGCGCGGAAGTTGAGCGAGCTGTGGAGGCGACGCTTGTAGGCCCGGCGAAGGCTGAGGAAGGCGCTATCGAGTTTCCGCGCGAACCAGCCCTGGCTCTTCTCCCGGCTCAGCAGTTTCGAGCACATCATTGGCGAGAGCGTCAGCGCAATGAAGCCCGAGACGATGACGGCGCCCGCCAGGGTGAAAGCGAACTCGCGAAAGAGAACGCCGGTCACGCCGGCGACAAAGCCGATCGGCGCATAAACCGCGGCGAGCGTGATGGTCATGGCGATGATCGGTAGCGCAATCTCGTGGGCGCCCTTTATCGCCGCGTCGAACGGCGTCATGCCCTCCTCGATGTGACGGTGGATGTTCTCGACCACCACAATGGCGTCGTCGACCACGAGGCCGATGCCCAGCACCAGCGCGAGCAACGTGAGCAGATTGATCGAATAGCCGAGCGCCATCAGCGCGATCATCACGCCGATGAGCGAGAGCGGAATGGTGACGATCGGGATGAAGGTCGAACGCAGGTTCCCGAGGAACAGGAATATCACCACGATCACGATCGCCGCCGCTTCGGCGAGCGTCTTGGCGACTTCATAGATCGAGGCGCGGATGAAGGTGGTCGAATCGTAGGCGATCGTGGCTCTCAACCCGGTCGGCAACTGGCTTTGGATGCTCGGCAGGATCGCCCGCACGCCGTCGATCACGGTCAGCGGGTTGGCCTCCGGCGTGCCATAGATCCCGACGAACACCGCCTTGAGGCCGTCGAAGACCGAGGAGGAATCGACGCTCTGGGGGCCAAGCTCAATTTTCGACACGTCGCCGAGGCGCACGAGCGCGTCGCCATGCGTCGTGATCACGAGCTGGCCGAACGCCTTGGCGCTATCGAGCGAGGTCAGTGCATTGACGCTGATCTGGGTATAGTCGCCTTTGACCTCGCCGGCCGCGGTGGTGAAATTGTTGGCGGCGAGCGCCGCTCGCACATCGTTCGGGGTCACCCCGAGGGACGCCATGCGGGTCGGGTCGAGCCAGATGCGCATGGCGAAGGTCTGGCCGCCCAGAATCTGAGCGTTCGCGACGCCGTCGACGGTCTGCAGGCGTGGCTGGACGACGCGGGTCAGGTAGTCTGTGATCTGGGAGGGGGTCATCACCTCCGAATTAAATGACAGGTACATGAGCGCGAAGCCCTGGCCCGTCTGCTTGACCACGACCGGATCGTTGGCGTCGCGCGGCAACAGCCCGCGCACCTGATTGACCTTGGACAGGATATCGGCCATCGCCCGGTCGGGATTGGCGTCGAGACGCAGATTGAGCGTGATCGTCGAGACGTTCTGTTGCGAGCTCGAAACCAGCGTGTCGATGCCCTCGGCGCTCGCCACCGCCTGCTCGATGGGAGTCGTGATGAAGCCCTTGATGACGTCGGCCGCGGCGCCGGGGTAGGTCGTGGTGATGGTGATCGTGGTGTTCGAGGTCTCGGGGAACTGCCGAACCTGAAGCCGGAAGGCGGCCATTCCGCCGACGAGCAGGATCAGCAGACTGACCACGGTCGCCAGCACCGGCCGGCGGATGAAGAGATCGGTGAAGGCGTTCATCGACGATCCGTCACGGCCGGGGTGTTTCGGCTGGGGTCGGAAGCGCGGCGGTCTCGTCGAGCGTGACCGACATATAGGCCTGCAGCTTGATCTGGCCGGCGGTGACCACGCGTTCGCCTGCCCTCAGGCCCTCCGTGATCGCAATCCTTTCGCCGCGCGCCGGACCGACGTGCACGAAGCGCCGCTCGACGATGAGGCCGCTCGGGCCGCCATTGTCGCTCACGCCGCCTTGCTCGCGCGCATGCGGGGCCGCCCTGACGACAAAGACATTATCGCCATAGAGACTGTAAACGATCGCGGTGCGAGGCACGGTCAGCACGGAAGCGGGTTCACCCGTCGTGACCGTCAGATTGGCAAACATGCCGGGCAAAAGCCTGCGCTCGGGATTGGCGAACACGGCGCGCGCGGTGATGTTGCGCGAATCAGCGCTGACGCGCGCGTCGATCGCCTCGATCTTACCCTCGAAACTATGGCCAGGGATGGCGTCGACGGTCATGCTGGCCAGCTGACCGACGGCTAGCGAGCGCAACGCCTCCTCGGGCACGGGAAAATCGGCGTAGATCGGATCGAGTTGCTGGAGCGTCACCAGGCTCGTCCCCACCGGGACATATTGCCCGAGATCGACATTGCGCAGGCCGAGCCTGCCGGCGAACGGGGCCCTGATCGCCTTCTGCGCGATGACGGC
>DATCEJ010000436.1:0-2413 GCA_036510135.1 Roseiarcus sp.
CTGGCCACCCAGGGCCTCGACATCAAGCGCTCGACGCTGGCTTTCTGGGTTGGTTACGCGGCCGCCGAACTCCGGCCGGTCTTTGAGCGCCTTCGCGAACTCATCCTGACGTCCGGCAAGATCGCGGTCGACGAGACGAAGGCCCCGGTGCTCGATCCGGGCCGAGGCCGCGTCAAGGAGGGCTACTTCTGGGCGGTCGCCCGCGACGATCGACCGTGGGGCGGCGCGGACCCTCCGGCCATCGCCTTCGCCTATGCACCCGGCCGTGGGGCGATCCACGGCCTGAAGCTGCTCGACAATTATGCGGGCGTTGTTCAGTGCGACAGTTACGCAGCCTACAAGACGATCGCCGCCAAGGCGCCCGATGGCCGGATCACGCTCGCCTTCTGCTGGTCGCACCTGCGGCGCCGGTTTTTCGACCACGCCAAGGGCGAAGCGCCGATCGCCCGTGAGGCGCTTGAGAGAATCGCCGCGCTCTACGCGATCGAGAAGACGATCAGGGGCGCAAGCGCCGACGAGCGTCGCCGCGTGCGCCAGGAGAAGAGCAAACCGCTCGTCATGGCGTTCAGGCCCTGGCTCGAGCATCAGCTGGCGCGCGTCTCGGGCAAGTCCGGGATCGCCGACGAACTTCGTTATGGTCTGAACCATTGGGCAGGGCTCGTCCGCTTCCTCGACGACGGACGCATCGAGCTCGACACCAACATTGTCGAGCGCGGCATCCGCCCGATCGTTCTCAATCGCAAGAACGCGCTCTTCGCCGGTCATGACGAGGGGGCCGAAAACTGGGCCTGCGTCGCGTCGCTGATCGAGACGTGCAAGCTCAACGACGTCGAGCCGCAAGCCTACATAGACGACGTCCTCGACAAGCTCGTCAATCTCTGGCCCGCATCGCGCATCGACGAACTCATGCCGTGGGCATGGCCCAAAGCTCACGACACCCATCGACTCGCGGCCTGTGAACTGGACCCCATTCGTGGGACCACGGGACGTTGGATTTAAGGTGTGATCTCGCCTGCCCTTGTCCTTCAAGAATCAAGCCGCTTCTTGCTGCTTCTGCTGTGGGTATGTGGGCAACGCGTTTGCGTTGTCCAAGCGAAGCGGCCTATCCACAGCCCCCGCCGCCGCCTCGATTTTGTCCATGCCGGCGCGCCACACCGCCATCGGCATCTGGTTGTTCATCGCCTGGTGCGGGCGCCGAAAATTGTAAAAGGTCATCCAGGAACCGATGCCGGCCCGCGCCTCGCGGGCGTCGGCATAAGCTTTCAGATGCACTTCTTCATACTTGATCGAGCGCCACAGCCGTTCGATGAAAATGTTGTCCATGAAGCGGCCGCGTCCGTCCATCGAATCGCGACGCCGGTCGCCGCGAGCTTGCCGGCGAAAGCCTCGGCGGTGAATGTGGAGCCCTGATCGGTATTGAAAATCCGCGGCGTTCCGAACCGAAGGAGCGCTTCCTCCAGCGCCGCTGCGCAGAAGCTCGCATCGTTGGTGTTCGACAGCCGCCACGCCAGAACCGCTCGGCTGGCCCAGTCGATGATCACCACCAGATAGAGGAAGCCGCATGCCATCGGGATGAAGGTCACGTCGGCCGCCCACACGTGGTTCGGCTCGACAATCTTCAGGCCGCGCAGCAGGTAGGGGTATATGTTGTGCCCGGGCGCGGCTTTGCTCGTGCCGGGGCGCGGAACCAGCGCCTCGATCCCCATCACCCGCATCAGCCGCTGCACCCGCTTGCGGTTGACCCCACGGCCTTCCTTGTTGAGTTCGAAGGTCATTCGCCGCGAGCCGTAGAACGGAAGTTCGAGATGCAGTTCGTCGATGCGGCGCATCACCGCCAGATCGTCCGCCCCGGCGACGGGCTTGGGGCGGTAGATCCCCGAGCGCGCCACGCCCACAAGCGCGCATTGGCGGCGAACCGACAGGTCCTTGCCAGACCGTTCGATCATCGCTCTTCGATCGGGCGCGCTCATCGACCGGGCCTCCTGGCCAAGAAATCCCGTTCGACCGTCAGTTGGCCGATCTTGGCGTAAAGCTTGGCCGTCTCGCGTTCGCGCTCTTCCTCGCCATCGCCCGAACCGCTCGCCCCTCGCGCGAACAGGCTCGCGACGTTGTCGAGAACCTGCTTCTTCCAGGCATAAATCTGGTTCGGATGCACCCCGTGCCGCTTCGCCAGTTCCGGAACCGTCGCATCCTCGCGCAGCGCCTCAAGCGCAATCTTCGCCTTGAACGCCGCATCAAACTTCTTGCGTGACTTCGTCATTCCTCGCTCCGTCGGTTGCGACAGAGCAGGACATTTCACACCTTAGCCGATGGTCCTAAATCCAGGGTCCAGCTCAAGCCGAGCGGTTCTGGCGTGGCGGCTGTCGAACACCAACGATGCGAGCTTCTGCGCAGCGGCGCTGGAGGAAGCGCT
>DATCEJ010000437.1:0-6630 GCA_036510135.1 Roseiarcus sp.
GGCGTAGGTGCCATCGCCAATATTCGCGAAGACGTGGTCTTGAAGGGTGAACGGCTGCTGGCCGAGCCACATCACGCCTTCGCCGCCCATATGCGAAGCGGTGACGGTCTGTTGCGGATTGACCAGCGTCGCCATCCAATGACAGCCGATGCCAGCCAGCGCACGGCTTCCCTCGGGCACCGGCGTCGAACGGTTGTGCGGGCATCCGGCGCAGAAGCCTGGGCTTCGCGTCGGCGCGGGACGATTGCTGAGCATCGCCCCGGGCGCCTCCGGCGCGCTGAGCGCGCAGTTCGGATCATGGCGGGAAATCGCCTTGACGAAGACTCCGGCGATGAGTTCGGGAGTGATCTCGCCGAAATTGGGAATGGCCAGCGCGCCCGGCGAAGGGTCGAACGCCTGTCCGTCGAAATATTTGCCGACGATCCTTGGCGCTCTCGAATCGCCATAGAGAATGGAGCGGATCTGATCCTCGAGCAGGGGGCGCTTCTCCTCGATCACGATGATGAGATCGAGACCTTGAGCGAAATCGCGCACGATCACCGGATCAAGCGGCCACACCATGCCGACTTTGAGCAGACGCAGGCCAAGCGCGGCGCCGTCGTCGTCGAGGCCGAGATTAACGAGCGTCTGTAAAAGATCCTGCCACGCCTTCCCCGCGGCCACCACGCCGATCCTCGCGCTCTCGTTGTCGCCGATGATGCGATTGAGGCCGTTGGCGCGCGCATAGGCGAGCGCGGCGGGCAGTTTGTGCTGGTAGAGCCGCTCTTCCTGAGCCACTGCCGCGTCGATCATGCGCGCCCATACGCCATGAGGCGGAGCGCTCGGCCGTTGCGGCAAAACGATCTCAGGTAAGTCGGGCCCGACATAAACCGTGCCGCCGCCTTCGGCGACGTCGGTGACCACCTTCATGCCGACCCAGCAGCCGGAAAATCGTGACATGGCGATGCCATGCAGGCCAAAATCAAGCAGCTCCTGGGTGTTGGACGGATAGAGGACCGGCATGCCGACGGCGATGAACAACGGGTCGGAGAAATTGACCGCGGTCGAAGATTTCGCGCCGTGATCGTCGCCAGCGAGCGCGAGCGCTCCGCCCTTGGGCGAGGAGCCGGTGAAATTGGCGTGGCGTAGCGCGTCGGCCGATCGGTCGACGCCCGGTCCCTTGCCGTACCAGATGCCGAATACGCCATCGACTGTCGCGCCGGGAAAGTTGTTGACTTGCTGGGCGCCCCAAATCGCCGTCGCAGCGAGGTCCTCGTTGAGGCCTGGGCGGAAGACGATGTTGTGTTGCTTGAGCTGCGCCGCCGCGCGCCACAGCTCGATGTCGTAGCGCCCGAGCGGGGAGCCGCGATAACCGGAAATATACCCGCCTGTGTTGAGGCCCGCCGCTGCGTCGCGCAGGCGCTGCTGAATGGGCAGGCGCACCAACGCCTGCGTCCCGGTCATATAGACCCAACCGTCGGACGCGGTGTAGCGGGAGTCGAGAGTCGCCTCCGGCCGGGCGAGGGCGACAGTCATGACAGCATGCCTCCGTGTGTGGCCTACGGCTGTGCACGATGCCCCGGTTCGCCGCCGAGGCAGGCGAGGTAACCGGGAAACGCATCGTCGAATCCGGGAAAGTAACGCCGAACGACGTTCGTGTCGAACGCGCTCAAGATCGATTCTTTCGGTTCGCGATCCATGAGAAAGCGCATCACGGCCTCGACGCACCGCGAAGGCTCGGCGCCTTGCTTCGTCCATCGCTGGGCTTCGGCGCCGTCGATCGTGACCCGATGCCGGCTTTCACCGCGTGCGTCACGGACGATCACATCGAAAACCAGCTGGCCGCCAGGATGCGGAGTGACGGAGACCGAAGGGTCCTTCATCTCTTTATCGTCCATCGGCAGCGTGTCCAGACAAGCCCACAACACGCTGAAAACAAAGTGGCGCGACAAGGCTTCTGGCCGCTCAGGCAAAATCCTACAGAAGAAGCGGCGGCTCCGCCGCGCCTTTGCCCGCGTGTCCCCGAAGATCAGCATCGGTTGCGCGTTGTCTACGCATCCGAGTTTGACAGCGAGAACGAGGCGATTTCTTGTCCTTACTGGGGAACCAACTCGATCGTTGCGCGTTTTAGGCTGCGTGATCCGGGAAAACGATGGCGGCCGGACGCGCCGTCACACCATGAACACGTTCTCGCCCCAAAACCTGCTTAGGTCGGGCGAAGGGGCATCAGGAGCTGCGGGTGGACCAAATGAACGCGCCGGGCATAGAAGGCGCGAAGGAAGGGGCTGTGGCTGCTTTAACCGACGCTTCGGTCGCTCTTTTTCTCGACGTCGATGGCACTTTGCTTGACCTTGCCGCGCGCCCCGACGAGGTCGTGACGCCCGCAGGACTGGTCACGACGCTTGCGGGGGCCGAACGCAAGCTTTGCGGCGCGTTGGCGCTCATCAGCGGCCGTTCCATCGATGACGTCGACAGTCTGTTCGCGCCGTTGCGGCTGCGCGTGAGCGGGGTTCATGGCGCGGAGATTCGTTTCGATCCCGACGGGTCCACAACACCGACGGCCGCGACCGACTTGCCTCAGTCGCTGCTGGCCGCGCTAAGACGCGCGGTTGAGCCGTTCCCCGGCGTGTTCGTCGAGAACAAGCGTTTCAGCTTCACCGTCCACTATCGACTTGCGCCGTCCGCGGAGCGGCCGGTCCGCACTCTGGTCAAACAGCTCGTGGATTCGATTCCGATCGCCGTAGACATTATGGACGCGCATTACGCGATTGAGATCAAGAGCCCCTGTTTCGACAAAGGCGGCGCGATCGCGACGTTTCTAGCCACCTCAACCTTTCGCGGGCGGAAACCGATCTTCGTCGGCGACGATACGACCGATGAAAGCGGTTTCGCCCTCGTCAGCGCGCGCGGAGGGTCCGCCTATTCAGTCGGCCGTCCGCGCCCCGGCGCGATTGGCTCATTCTCGGCGCCGCAGGCCGTGCGCGGGTGGCTCGCTGAATTCTCTCGAGGAAGCAGCGCATGACCGAGGGCACGCAAACAAAAAAGCAGAATCTCGACCTGGCCCTGATCGGAAACAGCTGCGCCGCGGCCTTCGTCGATCAGAACGCCAGGATCGTGTGGTGGTGCTATCCCCACTTCGATTCCGATCCGGTCTTCTCGCGGCTGCTGGCCGGCGACGAGGAAAAAGGGTTCTGCGATGTGACGCTCGCGAAGCTGGCCCAGACCGAGTCGCAGTACGTGCGCAACACCGCAATCGTCGAGACCATTCTGACCGACGCGAACGGCGGTAAGGTCCGCGTCTCGGATTTCGCCCCGAATTTTGAGCGCTTCGAGCGCGTATACAGGCCGCCGCAAATCATTCGGCGCATCGAACCGATCGCCGGCTTGCCTCGTGTCACGATCCGGGTTCGCCCAACGCACGGTTACGGTCAACCGACGACCAATTTTGTCGTCGGCTCCAATCACATCCGCTACCTGGACGGAGCACAAGTTTTACGCCTCACGTCCGATGCGCCGCTTTCCTACCTCATCAACGAAGTGTCGTTTCCTCTGAACCGGCCGGTCAACCTCATCTTCGGCCAGGACGACCCTTTCCTCAGCGCCATCGACACGACGTCACGCGAATTCCTCGACCGCACGCGCGACTATTGGCACGCTTGGGTGCGCTATCTCGGGCTCGCTTACGAATGGCAAGTGGAGGTGGTGCGGGCTGCGATCACGCTCAAACTTTGCAGCTTCGCGGAGACGGGCGCGATTGTGGCGGCGCATACGACCTCAATCCCAGAGGCGCCCTCGTCGTCGCGAACCTGGGACTATCGCTACTGCTGGCTGCGTGACGCTTATTTCGTCGTCGATGCGCTGAACCGGCTCGGCGCAACGCAGATTATGGAATCCTACATCAACTACATCACCACCATCGCCAGCGGCGACGAAGAGATACAGCCGTTGCACGGCATTGTGCCCTTTGCGTCGCTCGGGGAACGGATCGCGCCCGACCTCAAGGGCTTCCTCGGCATGGGCCCCGTTCGGGTGGGCAACCAGGCGGCGAGCCAGCGACAGAACGACGTTTATGGCAGTGTGGTCCTCGCGGCGACGCAGATGTTCGTGGACGAGCGGCTCCCCAGGATGGGCGACGAGTCGCTGTTCCGGCTGCTGGAAAGCCTTGGCGAGCGAGCCATCAAGTATGCTTTCGAACCCGACGCGGGCTTGTGGGAATATCGCACCCGCGCGCTGCCGCACACCTATTCGGCGACGCTGTGCTGGGCGGCCTGCGACAGGCTCGCGGGTATTGCGCGCAAACTCAAAATCACCGATCGCGCCAAATACTGGGCGGCCAATGCGCGTTCTTTGCGGGCGCGAATTCTCGAAGAAGGATGGGATGAAAAGCGAGGCGCCTTGACCGGCGCATTTGGCTCGCCGGATCTCGACGCCAGCGTCCTCCTGGTCGCCGAGCTGGGACTCCTGTCCTCGAGCGATCCCCGCTTCATCAAGACCTGCGACGCCATCGGGCGCGAGCTCATGCGCAATGGCCGGATCATGCGCTACACCGCGCCGGACGATTTCGGCGCGCCGGAGACCGCCTTTCTCGCGTGCAACTTCTGGTACATCGACGCGCTCCATCAGATCGGTCGGAAGGACGAAGCGCGCGAATTGTTCGAATCGATTCTTGCGCGCCGCAACGCCTACGGGCTCCTCTCGGAGGACATCCATCCTGACGCTGGAGAGCTGTGGGGGAATATTCCTCAGACATACTCCATGGCGGGCATCATCAACAGCGCGACGCGGCTGTCGTCGAGTTGGGAGGAAGCATGGGCGCGCGACTGATCATCGTCTCCAACCGCGTGGCGGTGCCTGAAACGCCCCGGACCCCGCTCGCGGGAGGAATGGCGGTTGCGGTGAAGGCGGCGCTCAAAAATCGCAACGGAATGTGGTTTGGCTGGAGCGGCAAGGTCTCGGAGGAGCCAAACGGGGAGCCTCAGGTCGTCGATATCAACAAGATGATGTATGTCCTCATCGATCTGTCGCAAAACGACATCCAAGAATATTACAACGGCCTGGCCAACAGCGTGCTGTGGCCGATCCTTCACTACCGCGTCGATCTGCAAGAATATTCCCGCGCTGACGCCAGCGGCTATATCCGCGTCAACCGCCTGTTCGCCGACCGCTTGAGCGCGCTGCTCAGGGAAGATGACGTCGTCTGGGTGCACGATTATCACCTCATGTTGCTGGGACGCGAACTGCGTTCGCGCGGCCATCGCAACACCATCGGATTCTTCCTCCACACGCCTTGCGCGCCGCCTGACATTCTGCAGACCCTGCCGCACCACAGAGAGATCCTCGGCGGCCTCGCCTACTACAACCTCGTCGGTTTCCAGACGGAGAATGATCGCGACAACTTCGCCCACTACCTGACCTCTCAGGGCGCCACCCAAAACCGATCCACTTACGAATTCGAAGGGCAGAAAGTGCGGCTCGGCGCGTTCCCGGTCAGCATCGAGACCAAGGCCTATACGCGCCTGGCGCGCAACGCGGGTCGCTCGGCGATGATCGCCCTGGTGCGCGAGAGCCTTGGTGGGAACAAGCTGATCCTTGGCGTCGATCGGCTCGACTATTCCAAAGGCATACCAGACCGGGTGAAGGCGTTCGAACGGCTGCTTGAGAACAATCCGGAATGGCGCGGCAACGTGACCCTCTTGCAGGTCACGCCAAAGAGCCGATCCGACATCAAGCAATATGGCGACATAGAAACCGAATTGACTGGCCTCATTGGCAAGGTGAACGGCCAGTACGGCGATCCGGCCTGGACGCCGATTCGTTATGTGAACCGCTCCCACTCGCGCACGGTTCTCGCGGGGCTTTACCGCGCCGCCAATGTCGCCATGGTGACGCCGCTCCGCGATGGCATGAATCTGGTCGCCAAGGAATATCTGGCGGCTCAGGATCCGGAGGATCCTGGCGTCCTCGTGCTGTCGCAATTCGCCGGCGCGGCGAAAGAGCTCACCAGCGCGCTGATCGTCAATCCGCATGAAACCGATGCCGTGGCGGCCGCGCTGAAGCGCGCCCTGGAGATGCCGCTAGAGGAACGGCGCGAGCGCCACGCGCCGATGCTCGAACATCTGTTGGAAAACGACGTCAGGAAGTGGGCGGAGGACTATCTCGCGACGCTCGTCGAAGGCGCGCCAACGCGCCGTCTGCTCGAGGGCATACGCGCTCTGTTCGGCGTGTCGTCAGAAAATGGGCCGCTGGCGTTCCGCTGAGGACAGGCGCTCGCCGACCGCCCTCAGTACTTCTGGATCCCCACCCATTGTTGTTCTGAGTAGCGCTCGCCGGCGGCGAAGCCGATAGGCAGTGCGCGCTCGATCTCCGCCAGTTGGGCGTCGGTCAGATCGATCTCCGCCGCCGCGGCGCATTCCTCGAGGTGGGCGGCGGTGCGAGAGCCGGGGATCGGCACGACATGGGGCGCCTTGGCGAGCGCCCAGGCAATGGCCAGAGTCGCGGGCTTCACTCCCCACGAGTCGGCAAGAGCGACAAAAGCGTCGAGCCGGTCGCGATTGCGCCGCCAGTGGAGGCCCTGAAACCGGGGATTGGCGTGGCGGAAATCCTTGTCGCCGAAACTCTCCACGTTCTGCAAGAGGCCGCTCAGATAGCCGC
>DATCEJ010000438.1:0-11892 GCA_036510135.1 Roseiarcus sp.
CTCCTGGCGTCGTTTCCAGCGCTCTCAACGCCACAAAAGCGACGAGAAATTATTTCTCCGCATTGTCCCGTGTAACCTATTGATAACTCTCGATTCGGACGAGAGAATCCAAGGAAATCCAAGGAAAACCAATCGTCGAAAACGGGGTCTTTCGGGGCGAAAAGGCCACCGGCCAAGACAATCCAAACGGGATAATACTGCAATCACGGCTCGCCGCTGGGAAAAGGGCGGCGCTTCAAGCAAAGGCCTGCTGAGCGTCAATCGCCGCCGGCGCGCAAGCGGTCAAACGATGTTGCGGCGCGCTCGGCGCCGCGCCCGTCGGCGGCGCCCGCGGCGGCCCGTTAAGTCCGAGTGCGCGAACGCCTGATCGCGTCATACACGGCGAAGGGCGTGGCCGGCATGTCGATGTGCTCGATCTTGTAGGCGCGCCAGAGCGCATCGGCGACCGCGTTCATCACCGCCGGCGTCGATCCGATCGACCCAGCCTCGCCCGCGCCTTTGAGGCCCATCGGGTTGGTGGTCGACGGGACGTTGCGCGTCTCGAAATCGAACGCCGGCAGGTTGTCGGCGCGCGGCATGCAATAGTCGAGGAAGCTTGCGGTCAGGAGCTGGCCTGCGTCATCGAACACAGCGCGCTCCATCAGCGCCTGGCCCGCGCCCTGGGCGATGCCGCCATGCACCTGCCCCGCAAGCAACAACGGATTCAAGGTGAATCCAAAGTCGTCGACAACCGAGTAGCGAACGATCGTGGTTTCCCCCGTGTCCGGATCGATCTCGACTTCGCAGGCGTGGGTGCCATTCGGATAGGTGGCGTTCGACGGCGCAAAGGACTCAGTCGCGGTCAGATTCGCCGCGGTGACGCCCGGAAGCGCTGCGATCTCCGCATAAGAGATCGCACGGTCGGTTCCGGCGATGCGCACTTGGCCATCGGCGATTTCGAGGTCGGCGACCGCCGCCTCGAGCTTGTCGGCCGCTAATTCCTTCAACGAACTCGCCAACGTTTCCGACGCGCGGGCCACCATCACCGCGCCGATTGGAATGGAACGCGATCCGCCCGTGCCGAAGCCAGTCTTGACCCGATCGGTATCTCCTTGCACGACCTTGATGCGCTCGAGCGGCACGTCGAGAAATTGCGAGACGGCCTGAGCATAGGCGGTCTCATGCCCCTGCCCGTTCGATTGGGTGCCGATCAGCAGCGTGAAATCGCCGTTCTTCTCAAGCGTCAAAGAGCCGGTCTCAGAGTCGCTCCACGCCGTGCATTCGATGTAGCTGGCAATCCCGAAACCCCTGATCTTGCCGCGCGTACGAGCATCCTCCACGCGCCGCGCGAACCCCTCGCGATCCGCCTTCTTCAGGCAGGCCCGAAGTGCGCCTTCGAAATCGCCGACGTCGTAATCGCGATTGGTGTGGGTGTGGTAGGGCATCTGCTCGGGCTTGACGAAATTGCGCGCGCGAATGTCCTCGGGCGTCACGCCAAGCTTGCGCGCGCAAGCGTCGACCAGCCGCTCGAGCACGTAAGCGGCCTCCGGACGTCCGGCTCCGCGATAGGCGTCCACGGGCACGGTGTGGGTGTAGATGCCGCGAACGCGCGCGTGGAGTGCATCGATGTGGTAGCACCCGGTCGCCATCGATGCGCCGAGCCAGGGGATGTAGGGCGCAAACAGCGACAGATACGCGCCGAGATTGCCGAGAATATCGACCCTGAGCGCGATAAAACGGCCGTTGGCGTCGAGCGCCATTTCAGCCGTCGTCAGATTGTCGCGGCCTTGCGCGTCGCCGACGAAATGCTCGCTGCGATCGGCGAGCCAGCCGACGCTTTTTCCGAGACGCTTGGCCGCCTCGAGAACAAGCGGATATTCCCGGTAGACGACGGCCTTGGTGCCAAACCCTCCGCCCACGTCCTGCGTGACGACGCGAAGGGATTCGGGCGGAATTTTGAGCATCGCGCCGGCGATGGCGCCCTGAATGCCGTGCACGCCCTGGCTTCCGACGTTCAGCGTGAGGCGGCTGGATTTCGGATCATACTCGCCAACCGCGGAGCGCGGCTCCATATAATTTGCGACGACGCGCGAGTTCACGATTCTGATGCGAACCCTGTGCGCCGCGCCAGCGAACGCTTTGTCCGTCTCGCCTTTGTCGCCGATATGGGTGTCGTAAGCGACGTTACCCGGAGCCTTGGCGAAAATGAGCGGCGCGTCCGGCCGCAAAGCAGCTTCCATGTCGG
This sequence comes from Roseiarcus sp., assembly GCA_036510135.1. Taxonomy (GTDB): domain Bacteria; phylum Pseudomonadota; class Alphaproteobacteria; order Rhizobiales; family Beijerinckiaceae; genus Roseiarcus. Next base: position 2,225 of record DATCEJ010000438.1, read on the forward strand.
TCACGACGGGAAGCGCGTCCCATGTCACGCTGATCAATTCGGCGCCGTCACGCGCCTGATGAGCCGTGTCGGCGACCACCATCGCGATAATGTCGCCCACGTGCTGCGCTTCATCCCGCGCCATCACGGGATAGGGTTTGAGCGGCGTGTTCGATTTGTCCGAATTGCCGACTGGGGCGACGCAAGGCAGGTCGCCGACATTGGTGAAATCGCTGGCGACATAGACGGCCCGAACGCCCGGAGCGGCGCGCGCGGCTTTGATATCGTCGATGCGGAACTTCGCATGTCCGTAAGGACTGCGTAGAAACACCGCCTTGAGTTCGGCCTTATCAACCGCATCGGAAGCGTAGGCGCCACGCCCGCTGATGAATCGAATGTCTTCGACGCGCTTGACGCTTTGGCCTACGCCGAATTTTGTCGGTCTCATATCCATGGTCTGTCATTTCCTGTAGCGGCTGAGGGCGTTTTTCGCACGGATGGCGCTGAGCCCTTACTAACCGAATCTTGCCACATCACGAAACCCGCGCGACATGGAGGCGGCGCACGTATCGTCGAAGCTCAGTGGCCAAGCGGCGCGCGTCTTGCTATCACCCCCGCGCAAAGCAGCTTAAGGCCTAGAAATCGCCATGCGCAAGGGCGCAATCACACGCAAGACGAATGAGACGAGCATGGAAGTCGGCCTCGACCTCGATGGGTCGGGCCTTGCCGATATTACAACCGGCATTAGCTTTTTCGATCACATGCTCGATCAGCTGTCGCGCCATTCCCTCGTCGACATCAAAATTAGGGCGGAGGGCGATCGCCACATCGACGATCATCATACGGTCGAGGATGTTGGCATTGCGCTGGGCCAGGCGTTGGCGAAAGCGCTTGGCGACAAGCGGGGATTGACCCGCTACGCCGACTGCCTGCTGCCGATGGACGAAACTCTGACTCGGGTCGCCCTCGACGTGTCGGGCCGGCCGTTCCTTGTCTTCCGGACGGAGTTTCCGACCGAGAAGATCGGCGCTTTTGACACTCAACTCGTGCGCGAGTTCTTCCAGGCCTTCGCCGGCAACGCCGGGATCACGCTGCACATCGAAACCATTTATGGCTCGAACAGCCATCACATCGCCGAATCGTGCTTCAAGGGGGTCGCTCGCGCGCTTCGTGTCGCGATCGCGATCGATTCCCGTCAGGCCGAGCGCGTGCCATCGACAAAGGGCGCGCTTTAGGATGCCATGAGCGTCGTCGCTATCATCGATTATGGCTCTGGCAATCTGCACTCGGCGCAGAAAGCGTTCGAGCGCGCGGGGCGCGAGGCCGGCTTGAACCGCGAGGTGAGGGTCACGGCGCGGCCCGAGGACGTGATCGCCGCCGACCGTGTCGTTTTGCCGGGCGTTGGCGCGTTTGCCGATTGCCGCCGTGGGCTCGACGGCGTTTCGGGCATGGTTGAGGCGATGGAAGAGGCGGTGCGCCAACGAGGCCGGCCCTTCCTGGGCATTTGCGTCGGCGCGCAGCTCATGGCGACGCGCGGGCTCGAACACGAGGTGGTCAAAGGCTTGAACTGGATTGCGGGCGACGTCGCGGCGATCAAGCCACGCGATCCGGGGTTGAAGATCCCGCATATGGGCTGGAACACCCTCGATGTGCGACGCAGCCATGCGCTTTTAGAGGGCGTGAGCACAGGCGAGAGCGGACTGCATGCCTATTTCGTGCACTCCTATCAATTGTACGCGGATGATGCCGACGACCTGGTGGCGACCGCCGACTACGGCGGCGCGGTGACGGCGATCGTCGCCCGCGACAACATTGTCGGTACCCAGTTTCACCCTGAAAAGAGCCAAGCGCTTGGGCTCAAGTTCATAGCCAATTTCCTCGAGTGGCGCCCTTGATCCTATTCCCCGCCATCGACCTCAAAGACGGCCAGTGCGTTCGCCTCGTCCAGGGCGACATGACGCGCGCGACGACCTTCAACGCCGATCCTGCTGCCCAGGCCAAGGCGTTCATCGCGCAAGGGTTCGACTATCTGCACGTCGTCGATCTCGACGGGGCGTTTGCTGGCAAGCCAATGAACGCCGATGCCGTTCGACACATTCTCGCCGGGCTAACGGTAAAGTTGCAGCTCGGCGGGGGAATTCGTGACATGAAGACCGTACGCGGCTGGCTGGAAAGCGGCGTGACACGCGTCATCATTGGTACTGCGGCGGTGCGCGACCCCGATTTCGTGCGAGAGGCGGCGCGACTCTACCCTGGCCGGATCGCTGTCGGGATCGACGCCCGCGAGGGCATAGTCGCCATTGAGGGTTGGGCGAAGACTTCAGACGTGTCCGCGCTCGATCTCGCACGGCGGTTTCAGGACGCGGGCGTTGCGGCGATCATCTACACCGACATCGCGCGCGACGGCGTGCTCGCCGGCCTCAACCTCGACAGCACGATCGCGCTGGCCGACAAGCTCGAGATTCCGGTCATCGCCTCCGGCGGCCTCGCCTCGATCGAGGACGTCAGACGGCTGACCGAACCGGACTGCGCCCGACTCGCCGGCGCCATCGTCGGGCGTGCCCTCTATGACGGCCGGCTTGATCCGCGCGCTGCATTGACCCTCCTCCACGCCGGCGGACGGTTGGAACCGTCAACAAGGTTGCCTCAGTGACTTTGAAGGCGCGGGTTATCCCCTGTCTCGATGTCAAGGACGGGCGGGTCGTCAAGGGAATCAACTTCGTCAATCTGCGCGACGCTGGCGATCCGGTGGAGAGCGCGATCGCCTACGATCGGGCCGGCGCCGACGAGCTCTGCTTCCTGGATATCACCGCGAGTCATGAAGACCGCGGCATCCTGCTCGATGTCGTCAGGCGTACGGCAGAGGTCTGCTTCATGCCGCTGACGGTCGGCGGCGGCGTGCGCACGACCGATGATATCCGCAAGCTCCTGCTCGCCGGCGCCGACAAGGCCTCGATCAATTCAGCCGCAGTCGCTGACAGGGACTTCGTGCGCCAGGCCTCGGAGAAATTCGGCGCCCAGTGCGTCGTCGCCGCAATGGACGCCAAGCGGGTTTCCGCGCCCGATGGGGCGCCGCGCTGGGAGATCTTCACCCATGGCGGCCGGCGCGCGACCGGCATCGAGGCGATCGGGTATGCGCGCGAAGTCGCCGCTCTCGGCGCCGGCGAGATTCTGTTGACTTCGATGGACCGCGACGGATCAAGACAGGGCTTCGATCTCGAGCTGACCCGAGCCGTCGCCGAGGCGGTCGGTATTCCGGTCATCGCCTCGGGGGGCGTCGGCGATCTCGACCACCTCGTCGCGGGCGTGCGAGAAGGGCGCGCCAGCGCGGTGCTCGCGGCGTCGATCTTCCATTTTGGCGAATTCACGATCCGGCAGGCGAAGGCCCGAATGGCCGAGGCCGGAATCCCGGTGCGCCTGGACTGACGGCGCCAGTGTACGACCAGCGCCGCGCGCGCTAAGGTTTGAGCCGTTTCATGGGAGAGCCTGATGGCCGCTGCGGGCGATCAAACGCATTTCGGCCAACGCACTGTTCGGCTGGACGAAAAGCAGGGCCTGGTGAACGGCGTCTTCCATAGCGTCGCCAGCCGGTATGACCTGATGAACGACCTCATGTCATTCGGCCTGCACCGGGCTTGGAAGGACGCTCTCGTCGCCAAGGTCCGCCCATCGTTGCATCGTCCTTTCGCTCATATCGATGTCGCGGGCGGGACGGGCGACGTCGCCTTCCGCGTGGCGAAGGCGGGCGGCGCAATGACCGAGGTGACGGTCGTCGACGTCAATGGAGACATGCTGAGCGTTGGGGAAAAGCGGGCGGCGAGGCGACCTTTCTCTACACGGCTGACGTTCATCGAGGGCAACGCCGAGGCCTTGCCGCTGCCTGATGGACGCTTCGACGCCTATACGATCGCGTTCGGCATCCGCAACGTGCCGCGCATCGAAAACGCTCTTCGGGAAGCTTATCGGGTGCTCAAGCGTGGCGGGCGTTTCCTGTGCCTCGAATTTTCGCGCGTCGATTTGCCGGTCATGGATCGATTGTACGACGCCTATTCCTTCGCGGCCATTCCGCCCGTTGGCAAGGCGGTGACTGGCGACGGCGGCGCTTATCGCTATCTTGTCGAATCGATCCGCAAATTTCCACCCCCAGAGCGCTTCGCAGAGATGATCGGCGGGGCCGGGTTCGCGCGCGTGGACTTCACACGCCTGAGCGGGGGCGTCGTCGCGATCCACTCGGGCTGGAAACTCTAATTCATGCCGATCCTGTCGTCGCTCGGCCACGTCTCAAGGCTGACGCGCGCTGCTTTCGTATTCGCCCGAGAAGGGGCATTTGTCGGCGTCGACCCGCTCCCTCTGCCCCCAGTGCTGAGGCCGCCCCTGGCATTGGCCAACTTGATTGCAAAACGCGACGGCGATGGCCTGGCGGGCTTATCCCGGGCGATCGATCGATTGGGGCCGTCTTACGTAAAGCTTGGACAATTCCTTTCAACACGCCCGGACATTGTCGGCGGCAAAGTCGCCATTGAACTCGAGCGACTGCAGGACCGCGTCGCGCCGATGAGCCGCGAAATGGCGGTGGCCATCGTTGAGGCTTCTTTCGGCGCGAAGATCGAGTCCCTGTTCGAGAGCTTCGGCGAGCCGGTCGCGGCGGCTTCAATCGCCCAGGTCCATCGCGCTGAGGTGCAAACAAGCGAAGGCTTGCGGCCAGTCGCGGTCAAAGTGCTGCGCGCCGGAACCGAGCGGCGCTTTGGGCGCGATCTTTCGGACATGGCGTTCGCCGCGCGGTTCGCTGAGAACCTGGCGCCAGAATTCCGCCGTTTGCGCCTCGCCCAGGTTGTCGAAACGCTCGCCCGCTCCGTGCGCATGGAGATGGATTTCCGGCTCGAAGCTGCGGCGGCGTCGGAGTTCGTCGAAAACTCAAAGGATGATCCAGACGTTCGCGCGCCAGGGGTGGACTGGAGCCGCACCACCCGCGAAGTCATGACGATGGAATGGATCGACGGCGTCCCGCTGGCCGATCCGGACCGTCTGACCGAGCTTGGATTTGATCCCCGCGCGCTCGCCCGCTCGCTGATTCAGACATTCCTGCGCACTGCGCTGCGCGACGGATTCTTCCACGCCGATATGCATCAGGGCAACTTCTTCGTCGACAAGGAAGGCCGCATCGTCGCCGTGGATTTTGGGATCATGGGCCGGTTGGGGCGCAAGGAGCGTCGATTCCTGGCTGAAATCCTGTACGGCTTCATTCGCCGTGACTACCTGCGGGTGGCCGAGGTCCATTTCGAGGCCGGCTACGTGCCGCGCACGTATCGGGTCGAAGATTTCGCCCAGGCCCTCCGGGCGATCGGTGAACCGATCCACTCCCGCACCGCTGATCAGATCTCCATGGCGAAAGTCTTGACGCTGTTGTTCGAAATTACCGCCTTGTTCGAAATGGCGACCCGAATCGAACTGGTGATGCTGCAGAAAACCATGGTTGTCGTCGAGGGCGTGGCGCGAAAGCTCGACCCTCAGCTCAACATGTGGTCGACGGCCGAGCCGGTCGTCAGCACTTGGATCGCCGAACACCTCGGTCCGGTTGGACGCATCGAAGACACCGGTCGGATCTTTTCATCCCTTGTCTCCTTCCTCGGCGACGCGCCGCGCCGACTGGAGCAAATCGCCGATAAACTCGAGGCTCGACTCGAGGCGGACAGCGAGAGGGAAATTGCGAAAATCGTTCCCGAACTTACCCTCCGCGTGGGGTTAACCTTTGTTTTAACCGGCTTTTTTCTAGCGCTCCTGGTCATGGCGGCGTACCGATGGGTCCTATAGAGCGGCAAGGCTTTGCGTGGCGCGCAGCTTGTGTAGATGGGCGGACAGCTAGGCCGCCCGGAGGATAGAAACTCGCCGAACCCCTATCAGACGACTTCAACCGTTGGCCGCGACTGGCAACCCCAGAACTACCCGCAACAATCGCGCGACGGGAATACCACAATTGTGGTAATTGCCATTTCGTAAATGTTCGTGGCATTCCTCCGATGTCACTGGTGGCATAGAAAAACGGTTTACGTAACGACGGACCGGAGGACAGCTAGCGGATGAAGCCGCGAATGGACGTTTCAACCATCGTCTGCTTGATTTCCTCCACGTCAGGGGCTGATCCCGAGCGCAGCGAGCTACCGTAGGTCATCGCGAATGAGCCCCATCCCGCTCTCGCAGGCGCGCATTCTCCTGATTATAAGCGGGGGAATCGCTGCGTACAAATCGCTAGAGTTGATTCGGCGGCTCAAAGACCGCGGAGCGACGGTTCGGGTCGTCATGACGTCCGCGGCCCGACAGTTCATCTCCCCTCTTTCCGCCGCGACTCTGAGTGGGCAACCCGTCCGGGATGATCTGTTCAGCCTGACGGACGAAGCGGCGATCGGCCATATCGAGCTATCGCGCGCCGCGGACCTCATCGTTGTCGCGCCGGCAAGCGCGAATATCCTGGCCCGCATGGCCGCCGGTCTTGCCGACGATATGGCGACGACTGTGTTGCTTGCGACCGACAAGCCTGTGCTTGCCGCACCTGCGATGAATGTCAGGATGTGGCTCCATCCGGCCACCCGCCGAAATCTCGATCGTCTGAGGGACGACGGCGTTCTGTTCGTCGGCCCTGATTCGGGGGCGATGGCGTGTGGCGAATTTGGTCCGGGCAGGATGGCCGAGCCGCTGGTGATCGTAGAGGCGATCGAGGCCGCGTTGGCCGACGAAGCGGCGTCCGGTCAATCGCTCCAAGGCCCTCCAAGTGATTCGGGTTCGCTCGGCGGACGGCACGTGATTGTCACTTCGGGACCGACCTACGAGCCAATTGACCCTGTGCGATTCCTGGGAAACCGGTCTTCTGGACGCCAGGGACATGCAATTGCGCAAGCTGCGGTTGGCGCTGGCGCAAGGGTGACGCTCGTTACCGGCCCGGTTGGAATGTCTGATCCAGCCGGCGCCGAAGTGGTTCACGTCGGTTCGGCGCGCGACATGCGGGAAGCGGTCGAAGCCGCGCTGCCCGCAGACGCATTCATAGCGGTGGCGGCGGTCGCCGATTGGCGCGCGGAAAACGTCGCCAGTCAAAAGATCAAAAAGGACGCCAAAGAGTCTCCAACTCTTCGCTTGGTAGAGAACCCCGATATACTTGCGGAGGTCGCAAAGAAAACTACAATGCGCCCGGCAGTTGTAATTGGCTTCGCTGCCGAAACCGAGAATGTTACGGCGAACGCCATGGCCAAATTACAACGAAAGGGTTGTGATCTCATCATCGCCAATAGTGTCGCGGAAGGCACGTCGACATTCGGTGGCGAGACCAATCAAGTCCAGGTGATCGACGCCGCCGGCGTCGAATCCTGGCCTCCCATGACCAAAGTCGAAGTTGCAAACGGCATCGTTCGGCGCCTCGCCGTTGAATTGGCGAAGCGACAATGATCACGATTGGTTACCATAGATTACCACATGGTGAGGGGTTGCAATTGCCGGCCTATGCGAGTGAGGATGCCGCCGGGATGGATCTGGTGGCGGCCCTTCCGGCGGGTGAAGAGGTTGTCATGGCCCCTGGATCGCGGGCGTTGATCGCGACCGGGATGGTTATCGAACTGCCAAAAGGATTTGAAGCGCAGATCCGACCCCGATCAGGGTTGGCTTTGAAGGATGGGGTGACGGTCCTCAACAGTCCGGGGACAATCGACGCGGATTATCGCGGCGAAATTGGTGTCATTCTCGTCAATTTTGGGGACAAGCCCTTTGTCGTTCGGCGGGGCGCGCGGATAGCGCAACTCGTCGTTTGCTCTGTGGAACGTGCAGCTCTGATTTCGGGCGAGCGTCTCACTTCGAGCGTCCGTGGCTCAAATGGATTCGGTTCCACTGGACGCTCATAGTAGGAGGTACGAAATGAACTTATTGTCGCGACGGAGCGTTCTCGCTATCGCCGCCGTTGTCGATGTCGCGTTGCATTCGCGCTCGGCTCCGGTTGCTGCCAAATCTTTGGCTGCGCGTCATAAATTGCCCCCCCGTCACCTGGAGACCTTGCTCCAGGGCCTGGTCCACGCCAAAATCCTAAAAGGCGTGCGCGGGCCGCGAGGCGGCTATGAGCTGGCGCGGGAGCGCCGGCGCATCACTGTCGGCGAGATCGTGCGCACCGCGATGTCGCTAAGCACCGCCGATCCTGAGGATCTCGGGTCGAACTCGGTACTGCTCGAGCGGGTGATTGATCCGGCCGTACGAAGGGCGGGCGAAACCTTTCTCGCCAACCTCGACGCGATCACGGTCGAACAGATGTGCGACACCGCCGAGAAGACGAATGTCCTCGACGACGAGAAAGTCAGTGGCGATTTCGCTATCTGACGGAGTTGTTTGCAACGTTCTATAGTTGCCTGCCGTATAAAATGTTACTGTCGGATCGCGCCTTCACAGCGCGGTCCGACGGACATTTTGGAGTGACGGCCAATGACGGAAGCAGGCGCTGCGCGGCGAACACCTGGCCGCGGGCAGATTTATGAGTCGATCACCGATACAATCGGCAATACCCCCCTCGTCAGGATCGACCGGATCGGCAAGGAAAAGGGCGTCGTCGCCCGTCTTGTCGCCAAGCTCGAGTTCTTCAATCCGGTCTCCAGCGTCAAGGACCGCATCGGCGTTTCGATGATCGATGCGCTCGAGGCGCAGGGCAAGATCTCGCCTGGGCGGGGCGTTCTGGTCGAACCGACCTCCGGCAATACGGGCATTGCGCTCGCCTTCGTGGCGGCCGCGCGGGGCTATCGGCTGATTCTGGTGATGCCCGAATCGATGTCGGTCGAGCGTCGCAAGATGCTGGCCCTGCTCGGGGCCGAGTTGGTGCTCACGCCCGCCGCGCAAGGCATGAAGGGCTCGATCGCCAAGGCGAATGAAATCATCGCGGCGACGCCCGGCGCTGTCATGCCGCAGCAGTTCGAAAACCCTGCCAACCCGGATATCCACCGGCGCACTACAGCGGAGGAGATCTGGAATGACACGCACGGCGAGGTCGACATCGTCGTCTCCGGGGTCGGCACCGGCGGGACGATTACCGGTGTCGGCGAGATTCTGAAGGCGCGCAAGCCGAGCGTGCGCATGGTCGCGGTCGAACCGGAGGATTCAGCCGTTCTCTCGGGCGGAGCGCCCGGCCCACACAAGATTCAGGGGCTCGGCGCCGGCTTCATTCCCGCCATTCTCGATCGCAGCGTGATCGACGAGATCGTCGTCGTCGGCAATCAGACCGCCTTCGACACCGCGCGCTTGGTGGCGCGCCTCGAAGGAATTCCGGTCGGCATCTCCTCGGGCGCCGCGATCGCCGCGGCGATCGACGTTGGCCGTCGCCCGGAAAACGCAGGCAAGACGATCGTGATCATCATCCCGTCGTCCGCCGAGCGCTATTTGTCGACGGCGCTGTTCGAAGGGCTCTGAGCGCTTCCCGCCGCTAGAGGGGAAGATGCAGAGCGGACAGGCCGTCCTCTCGGCGCCGGCCCCGGGGTTCCGGAGCCGGCACGGCCGCCCGGCGCGAGAGGCGCTGCTCGGTTAGACCGACCGGGCGCGCGGACGATGCCCGCGCCCCCTGCCCGGTTCGCTAGCGCCGCCGGCCCCCGCCACCGCCGCGATGACCGCCGCCGCCATGGAAGCCGCCCCCGTGGAAGCCGCCGCCATGGAAGCCGCCGCCGTGGAAGCCGCCG
>DATCEJ010000439.1:0-7454 GCA_036510135.1 Roseiarcus sp.
CGCCTGAGTGGTGAAGCCGATGGTGTTGATGGTTCCGCCCGTTGCGCTGGCGTTGTAGCCAGATACGAAGTTGAGCGACGCCACGCTGCCGTTCAAAACGTTCAGGCCGTTGAACGAGGCGGCGTTCACCGCGTCGGTCAGTTGCTTGCCAAGCGAAGCAAGCGATGTGTTGATCGTGCCGATGTTGGCGCCCGGCTCGGTCGCCTGCGTTAGCGCGGTCTGAATCGAGTTGATGGTCGTGATGACCGAATTGATCGCTGAGCTCGCGGTCGCCAGAAGCGACTGCCCCTGCGATAGCGCATCATTGGAGGCTGACACGACGCCGCTGTCGGCCGTGAGCTGCGCGGCGATCGACCAATAAGATGAATTGTCGGCGGCGGTCGCGACCTTTAGGCCGCTCGAAACCTGACTCTGGACCGTCGAAAGCGACTGCTGGGTCATCGTCAGCGACTGCAGCGCACTAAGGGCGTCCGGATTGTTTAGGATTGAACTCATGGCTGTGCTCCTGTCGAAAATGTTCACGCTGATGGGGCGACATTTCGGACTCGCACCGAGACGACGGACCGGCCGCATGCCTAAGGCTCGCGTCAGGAGCCTAACCGTCGTGTAGAACCTGGGTGACGCGCGCTCATCGCACCCGTCCTCGCCCTGGCCAGCGAAAACTAAGGGCGCGCCCGCTAATGGCCAGTTAACGGGCGCGAAAATTTTCCATGTGACCCGACTGAGGCCGCGCTCGAAGCCGGCCGCGCAATGCCGGCGCAAGCTCCGCTCCCCACGATGGCCGTCGCGAATTCTCACTCAGGCCCGGATGTGGCGACGAACCTGTTGGCGCAAATCGAGCGGCTTTGGGCGAACCTTCGGGGGCTGGGGGTCCGGCGCCTGTCTGCGCTGGCGTTGATCGGCGTCGCTGTGTTCGCAACGACGGGGCTCGCCGGCTACTATTTGAGCCGCCCGACAATGGAGACGCTCTATTCCGGGCTCGATCGCGACGATATCTCCGCCATCGGCGCCGCATTGCGCGAGGCGGGTGTTCCTTTCGACGTCAATGCAGAGAGCACGGTCGTTCTGACGCCGGCTGGACAGGCCGCCGCCGCGCGAATGATCCTGGCGGAAAAGGGCCTGCCGCGCGGCGGCGCAATCGGCAACGAACTGTACGACAAGCTTGGCTCGCTCGGCCTGACGTCGTTCATGCAGGACGTCACGCGCTTGAGAGCGCTCGAAGGCGAACTCGCGCGCACGATCCAGATGATGCGGACCGTCAAGGCCGCACGCGTGCATATCGTCCTCGCGGACGAAGGGTCGTTCCGCCGCGAGCGCCAGCCCTCCTCGTCCTCGGTGGTCATCCGCACCGACGGCGGCGACGATCGCGCCACCGGCCAAGCGATCCGCCACCTCGTGGCCTCGGCCGTTCCCGGGATGAAACTCGACGATGTGACCGTGCTCAACGTCGACGGCACCCTCCTGGCCTACGGCGCCGATTCGATCGAGAAATCCCCGGACAATTTGCTCGGGCTCGAAAAGGAGGTGTCGCAGCAAATTCGCGAGAGCGTCAGCCGCACGCTGACCCCATACCTCAGCGCTCAAAACTTTCAGATCTCAGTCGCCGCCAGGCTCAACGCCGACAAAACGCAAACGAACGAGACGATCTATAATCCCGACAGCCGTGTCGAACGATCGGTGCGGGTCACCAAGGAACAGCAGAGCTCGCAGAACGCGGCCGGAGAGCAACCCGCCGGCGTCGAGGCCAATCTTCCGAAGCCCAAAGCAACAGGCGGCGAATCGAAGCAATCGAACGATCAAACGCAGAAGCGCGAGGAACTGACAAACTACGAGGTCTCGTCGAAGTCGATTCAGACGACCAGCGCCGGCTTCGTGGTCCAGAATCTCTCGGTAGCCGTGCTGATCAATCGCGCCGCGCTCGCCGCATCGCTTGGCGGCAAACCGACGGCCGAGGCGATCGACGCGCAAGTCAAGGAGATTGAACAACTCGTCGGCTCGGCAGCTGGCCTCAATCGACAGCGGGGGGACGAGGTCAAGATTTCGGTTGTCGATTTCGTCGATTCGAGCCGCGATCTCGAGCCGGCGCCGGGTCCTTCGCTGGTTGAGATCGTCGCCCGCCAGACAGGATCGATCCTCAACGCCGGCGCCATCGTGGCGGTCGCTGCAATGCTGCTCTGGTTCGGGGTTCGGCCCGGCCTCAGAATGGCGTTCGCTCCCCCGAGCCCAGCCGCGCTGACGGACGCGCGCGGCGGATCTGCTGGCCAGACGCCTGCATTGGGAGCGCCGGACGTCAACAGTCAGCCCGGCGAAAGCATCCTCATCGACACCGACTCCAATCGAGACGAGTTCATGGAGGCGTTGCTCGCCCGACGCGACAATGGTCCCGAGCGCAAGCTGATGAAGATGATCGAACTTGATGAGAACCACGCCGCTACGGTTCTCAAACAATGGATTCGTCAAGGAGCGAACGGATGAAACCGCTATCGATCGCCGATTATCTAGACCGCCTCGGGAGCGCGGCCGAGGAGAAGGCGCCGCCGCGGTCCGAGGGCTCGCCGTTTCGCCCCCGAAGCCTCCCGAATCCGCAGAACGGCAGGTCCGGTTTGAAGCCGGTCTTTGATCGCATGGCGAGCGGGGGCGCCGCAACGCAAGGCGAAGCGCCTGGCCTGCGCACGCCATGGGCGCCAAAGCCGGCTTTGCTTGAATCGGGTGGGCGGGAGTCGCCCCCTATGGGAGAGCCGGCGAATCCTGAGGATATGTCGGTCAAACTCGCGGAAGCTTACGCGCGCGGTCGCGAGGAAGGCCTCGCCGGGGGGCGGGTCGAGGCTTCCGATCGCCACGCGGCTGAACTCGCCGCTGCGCAGGGGCTGGGCGAAACGCAGCAGCAGGAGTTTCGTCTCAACGCGTACGCCGAACTTGAAGGGGTGATCCGGTCCGGGATCAAAGAGATCGAGGACAATATCGGGGGCGCAGTCACCCGCATTCTCGCGCCGTTTCTCTCGCAGCAGGTCGTAAAGCGCGCCGTGGACGAGTTGGCCAAGGCGATCGCTAGGATATCTGCGAGCAATTCGCCAGGGTTGATCAAGATTCGCGGACCCGAGCGCGTGCTCGCGCTCTTGCGCCGGCGGATCGTCGATCTGCCGATCGAGGTCGACTATGTCGAGGATGATGGGGTGGAAACCGTCGTCGATGCGAACGCGACGCGGATTGTCGCCGAGCTTCGACCGTGGGCCGACATACTAGCCTCGTTCGACGCCTGAGCGGAGCCGATGACCGAGGCGCATCCGGAAATCATCATTATCAAGCGCCATAGCGTGCACGAGGAGGAGCATCACGGCGGCGCATGGAAGATCGCGTTCGCTGATTTCATGACCGCGATGATGGCTTTTTTTCTCGTGCTGTGGATCATCAGCGCCACGGACAAGAACACCAAGACGCTGATCGCGCGATACTTCAATCCGGTGAAGGTGGAGGAGCCGGCGAAGGCGCAGAAGGGGATTCATGGCGCGCCAGAGAAGGGCGCCGTCTATGCTCCGGAAGATGGCAATGGCGCTCCCAATGCTGGACAGCCTTCCTTGGAGCACGGCGAAGGTCCTGCCGAAAAGGGAAACGAAAACCAGCCAAGTCCCTCGAAGCAAAACGAGCAAGCCCGCCCGCCAACCCCTTCGCCTTTGCCGCCGCCTGATCCAGCGAAACCGTATCCGACAATGTCGGAGCAGGAATTGTTCAGCGACCCTCGCGCGAGTCTCGACAAGATCGCTGGCGCGCCGCCGCCCGGTCCTCGCATTGACGCCTCGGCGACGCTAAAGGGCTATGGCGAAGTGGGGCCAAGCGCCGACGAGGGCTTGCGCGATCCGTTCCGCCCGCTCGGCAGCGACAAAGCCATCAATGTGGTTGCGGAGGATCCGGGCGCGCCGCCGGCTCCGGCTGCTCCGAGCGATGAGCCCCCTTCCCTCTCGACCGCGATAGCTCCAGAGGCGCCCGCGCCTCCGGGCCCAGCCCAAGGCGAGGCCGAAGCCCCAGGCGCGGGATCGCCTGCCCCGTCAAAGGCGAATCCACCGGCTCTCTACCCTGCCGCAGCGCGTCAGGCAACCGCGTCCAACCTGCTCGCCGACTTGAAGAGACGCCTTGCCGGAGAGTCAAAGTCGATGCAAGGCCCGCAACTCGATGTCCAGGCGACCGAAGAAGGAATCCTCATCAGCCTTACTGACCGGCAAAATTTTTCCATGTTCCCGATCGGCTCGGCCGAGCCGCAGCCCCGCGTCCTGCACATGATGGAGGCCATCGCCGCGAGCCTGCAAAATTTGCAGGGCGCCGTCGTTGTGCGCGGGCACACGGACGGACGGCCCTATCGTTCCGCCACTTACGACAATTGGCGGCTCTCCTCGGCGCGCGCGCAAATGGCCTATTACATGCTGATTCGCGGGGGCCTGCCGGAAAAGCGGTTTGAACGCGTCGAAGGCTACGCCAACCACAGTCTCAAGGACCCGTCCCATCCCCTCGCAGCGGAGAACCGACGCATCGAGATTCTCGTGCGCGATGCCAAGCCATGAACTTTGCTTGGCGCATACTGGCTTTGGCTGCGTTCGCCGTGTTCGCGCCTGCCGCGGCGTTTGCCGATCAGCCGAAGATCTCCGATCTCGTCGACGAGCTGCGAGGAATCCAGTTCAAGGTCGCTCAGGGCGACAAGGCGGCCTACCCGGCAGAGGTCAACCAGTTGAAGACGATCGGCGCCGCGATCGCGACCGCAGGCCCTAAGACCTGGAAGACCAAACGCGAAGCGGATTCCCTCATTATCTACATCCTGAGCGGCGGATCTCTCGCCGACGTCGGACTGCTGCTCAAAGGCGACGCGGTTCTCGAGTCCGAGCGATCCCTCGCGCGCGGCGCGCTCGCTTATGTCACCAGCCACGAGGCCGACGCGATCGCTCTCCTCGAGAAAACGGATTTGACTGCGCTCGACGCGCGGCTTGCGGGCGAAATGGCCTTCGCTCGTTCCGTCCTCGAGACGAAGCGGGATGCGAAGGCGGCGGTCAGCCTTCTCGATTGGGCGCGCCTGGTTTCGCCGGGTGGATTGGTCGAGGAAGCAGCGTTGAGGCGCGAGATCGCCCTCCTTGCGGAGGCCAAGGACATGAGCCGCTTGGCGGTTCTGACTCGGCAGTACGTGACCCGCTTTGGCGCTTCGCTCTATGCGGCGGATTTCTTGCGTGATCTGGCGGGCGCCGTCGCGCGGCTTGGCCTTGCCGACGAGCCGGCCAACTACAAGCTGCTGTCGAGCGCGCTGGCGGCGTTGCCCCCCGATGGCCGGCGGGAGTTCCTGCTCAACTTTGCCGAGTCCGGGGTGGTGAGCGGACGCTTCGTCGCTGCCGCTTCGGCGGCGACAGAGGCCCTCGAAAGCTCGAAGGCCGACAGCCCGGAAGCGATGCGCGCCCGCCTCTATCTGGCCGCCAGTCGACTGTTCTCGGACGCCTACGATGCGGCGCTCGCTGATCTACGGGCTCTATCGGCGGCTAAATTCGACCGGGCTGACGCCAGCTTGCTGGCTGCGGCTCGAAGGGTTGCGGCGGAACTCCGCGTAATTCCCGACCAGAGTGTCTTCAATACGCAAAACGTCGTCGCTCTGCCCGACGCCGATAAGAGTAAGCCCAGCGGACCCGAGCTGACGATTGCGCAAGCGAAGGATGCGCTTCAACGCACGTCGAGCCTCGCGCCGCCAACCCAAATTGGAGGCTCGCCATGACCGCGCCCGCCGTCGCGCCTGCGTCTGGGCCGATCACGCAGGTCGTGCCTCGCCCGAGCCCGCAAGCGGCGGCCGAACCGCTCGCCTTCGGGGCCGTGCTCGACTCCCTTCCCGGCGCATCAACGAAAGCGGACGCCTCGGCGGCCGAGGAACAGCCGGGTCCCTCGAACGAAACGCCGCGGGAAGAGTCCTCGCGTGGACAGGCGGGTCGTCATTCGCCGCTAAACGACAGCGCGCTCCTGGCGGCTTTGCCGTTCGCCTTGCGAGCCGCCTCGATGATGAACGAACATCCCCAAGCCAGGGGCAGTTCGCCTTCGCTCGCCTCGCCCGCAATGCAAGGGCCGAAGTCCGAGAACAGCGGCGCGTCCATCGCCGTTGGCGCGAGCGCGGCGACCGTTGGGCGACTGGTCGGCGAACGCGCTTTTCACTTTGGCCTCTCCACGTTTACGGGGGCGATCGCGAGCCGCACGTTCGCGGTCAACGCGCCGTTCGCGCCGGGCGCCGCCAACCTTGCGGCCCAACCCACGCCCAATGGCGAAAGCGCCCTCGCCGCCCGCTTTTCACCGGCCGAGGTCATGCCAGCGACCCCCCCAGCGGACGCCGTTCCGCCGATGGCAAATGCGGCGGCGCCGACGCCGATCGCCCCTCGCCTGGGCGTGCCCCCGACACATCGCGCGACCCTCACACGAGCAGCCGCGCACGAAGCCGCGCGCAGTATACAAAAGCCCGGTGTCTCCGCGCCTCCAGCTGTCACCCGGGTCGAGACCTCCTCCGCAGTCCACGCGCCAGCGGAATCGAGCGGCAAGACGGCCGACGGTCGGCCTCCGGATCCCACCATGTCCGAGGGTCCATCAGCGGCGCAAACAGACCTGTTCGGCGCGCAGATGTCGGCGCCCTTCGCTGGAGGGGCGTCGTTCCAACTCGACGGTTCGTCGGCCCGCAGCGGACAGACGGACATCACGCCGCGTGCAAGCGCGCTTGGCCCAGGCCCCGCGCCCTCGACGCCGCCGATCCGCGAGATCGACCTCGATCTTTCGCCCGGCGGCCTTGAGGACGTCTCGATGACGATGCGGCTCGCAGGCGACAAGCTCTCTGTCGTCATCCGCGCCGCAAGTTCCCACACCCTGAATTCCATCGAAGGAGCACGCGATGCGATCGCCGATCGAATGGCGGCGATCGGCCAGCCGCTCGACTCGCTCGTCTTCAAGCAGACAGGCGCCAACATTGATGGGAATGCGAACGGAAATGGGTCTTCCGCTGACGGCGGCTCGTCAAGGGGCGAGCAGCGATCGGCGCAAGGGGGCGGTTCGAATGATGCGCACTCTCGGCGCGGCGCTGATCGCGATCGCGGCTTCTAGCGGCGGCGCCGCGCGCGCCGATGGGCCGCTCGCTTGCGAGCGGGAGATGACGCGCGCCTCGGCGCAACACGGCGTGCCGCTCAACGTGCTCTATTCAGTCGGCCTGACCGAGACCGGCAGCCGGGGCGGGCTCAGCCCCTATGACATGAACGTCGATGGCCAGGCCGTGCATTCCGCGAGCCTTGCCGAAGCGATGGCGCGCTTTGCGCAGGCGAAAGGGCGCGGCGCGAAGTTCATCGACATCGGCTGCATGCAGATCAATCACCACTTCCACAGCGCCGACTTTCACTCCTTGAGCGACATGTTCGATCCCGCCCACAATGTCGACTATGCCGCGAACTTTCTCAAAATCCTCA